>NZ_JASATH010000170.1:0-17908 GCF_038440215.1 Inquilinus sp. OTU3971
TGTGCCTAGGCCGCCGGTCCGGCGCCGTTCACCGCGCGATAGCGCGACGGGGTCATGCCGGCGACGCCCCGGAACACGCGGGCGAAATGGCTCGGGCTGACGAAGCCGCAGCGCAGCGCGATCTCGGCCATCGAGCCGCCGTCCGTCTCCAGCAGCCGCATGGCCAGACGGATCCGCCTCTCATTGATGAAGGCGAGCGGCGTCCGGCCCGTCGTTTCCCGGAACGCCCGGTGCAGCCGGCCGGGCGACAGCCCGACGAGACCGGCGAGGTCGGCGATCCGGATCTCGGCGTCGAGATGGGCGTCGACATAGTCGGCGATGCGGCGCAGGCGCCAGGGGGGCAGCGCCCAACGGCGCGGGCCGTCATCCGGCGCGGCGTGGCCGTAGCGCCGGACGAGGTGATGGGCCAGAGCCCAGGACATCGCCTCGCCATAGGTCCGGTCCAGCCCGCCTTCCGCCGCGGCGAGACGCGCGGCCTCCGCCACCATGCCGGCCAGGAACGGCGCCTCCTGGTTGGTGAAGGCGGCGCCGTCCAGCGAGCGCCCGGCCGGGTCGAACACCTCGTCCTGCAGCAGCGCCGGGTCGAGCGAGATCGACGCCCATTCCGACTCGACGCCGCGCAGCCGCAGCCGGCGCTCGCAATCGGCCGGGACGAAGGACACCGCGCCTAGCCGATCGCTGCCGACATAGCGATGGCCGCAGGACGAGACCACCTCCTGATGGCGCGCCCCGCCCGCCAGGGTCACGAGCACCAGGTGATGCGGGATCAGGATCGTGCCCTCGACCGCTTCGGTGTAAGGCCGGCGCGCCGTGTCGAAGACGCCGCCGGCCCAGGCGAAGCTGCGCCAGCCGGTGGCCCGCGGCTCGATCCTGCGCTCATATGCCATGCGCTGCTCCGGTCTCGACCGACACACTGAGGATAGGCTCGGTCCTGTCGGGTGTCAGCGTGCCGCGCCGACGCATCCCGCCTGCGGATCGGGTCAGGATCGGGCGCTGCCAGGTCAGGATCCGGCGCGTCTGGCGCGGGGCCGGCCGCTAGAGTCCGTGTCGTACACATCCGGAACGGATCACGGCGATGCGACAAGACCCATTCCTTCCCACCGATCGGCGCGGCCTGATGCGGGGGGCGCTCGGCCTCCTCGCCGCGGCTCCGGCGCTGCTCAACCCCCAGGCCGTCCGCGCCCAGCAATCCGCAGCCGGTATCATCACCCGGACCGTGCCGCGCACCGGCGAGGTGCTGCCGGCCGTCGGCCTCGGCACCTTCCTCACCTTCGACACCCTGCCGGGCGCGCCGCGCGATCATCTGCGCGAGGTGCTGCGCCGATATTGGGAGGGCGGCGCCCGCGTGGTCGACACCTCGCCCCTCTACGGCACCGCGGAGACCACGGTCGGGGACTTCGCGACCGCGCTCGGCATTGGCGACCGGATCTTCATCGCCAACAAGATCTGGGCGACGGGCGACTTCCTGGCCGATGAGAGCCACGCCCTGCGCAGCCTGCGGCTGTCGGAGGACCGGCTGTGGCGCGGCCGGATCGACCTGATGCAGTGCCACAGCCTAGTCAATGTCGACCTCATCGTCCCGTATCTGCGAGCCTGGAAGAAGGAGGGACGGATCCGCCTTCTCGGCGTCACCCACTACGAGAGCGCATATCTGGAGCCGCTGGCCGGCTGGATCGAGCGGGGCGATCTCGATTTCGTCCAGGTCAACTATTCGATCTTCAACCGGCGCGCGGAGGAGCGGGTGCTGCCCGCCGCCGCCGACCGCGGCACCGCCGTCCTGATCAACATGCCGTTCGAGAAGGCGCGCCTGTTCAAGGCCGTCGAAGGCCGGACGCTGCCCGATTTCGCCGCTGAGCTCGGCATCCGCAGCTGGGCGGCGTATTTCCTGAAATGGGTGATCTCGCACCCGGCCGTGACCTGCGCCCTGCCGGCGACTGCCGACCCGGACCACGCCGCCGAGAACATCGCCGCCCTGCGCGGCCCCCTGCCCGACGCGGAGATGCGCCGGCGCATGCTGCGGCACATGGAAACGATCCCCGGCTTCGACCGGATCGCCGCGATGCCCTGGTATCCGGACAAGCGCTACCCCGGCATCATCGGCCGCGCCCAGGCCGAGCTGCGCGCCCGCAGCTGAAATTCCAGGCGTGCCTGTCGATGAGGGATACGATCCGCCAACCAGAGCCCCAGGCCCGGGACGCAGGCCCGGGGTCCCGTCTTGTCCGGCCGTTGCGGTATCCCGTCCCATTCCGGACTCTCCGTCGTTCCAGCCAGCTAGACAAACTGCATGTCGGCGCTGTTCTTGGTTTTGATAGGCGATACGCTTCGCGTGTTTAACGGAATATTGGACGATCCGCTGCCGGTAATGTTTACAAAATACTGCGGCGCTGTTCGGGATCGATGATCGCATTTTTGTCTGTTACTATTGAAATGTGTTCGCCATAGCCTGAAGCCATGCAGTCGCGATTTCCTTTCAGGCTGATATTCTGGTCTCCCGAAGGCCTCGGGCAGACGATTTGTCGTGATGGAGGGTGAAATGGCCGGACCGCTCGCGATTGGTGAGGACGCGCCCGATTTCGAAGTCGAGACCACCGAGGGGCGGATCCGCTTCCACGACTGGCTCGGCTCGTCCTGGGGCGTGCTGTTCTCCCACCCCAAGGACTTCACCCCGGTGTGCACCACCGAGCTCGGCGCCGTGGCCAAGCTGAAGCCGGAATTCGACAAGCGCAACGTCAAGGTGATCGGCCTCAGCGTCGATCCGGTCGGCGATCACGAGCGCTGGGCCCAGGACATCAAGGAGACCCAGGGCGCCGCCCCGAACTTCCCGGTGATCGGCGATTCCGAGCTGGTGGTCTCCAAGCTCTACGGCATGCTGCCGGCCGATTCTGGGGCAACCTCGCAAGGCCGCACCGCGGTCAACAACCAGACGGTGCGCAACGTCTACGTCGTCGGGCCGGACAAGAAAATCAAGCTGGTGATCTCCTACCCGATGACCACCGGCCGCAACTTCGACGAGGTGCTGCGGGTGATCGATTCGCTGCAGCTGACCGCCAAGCACAAGGTGGCGACGCCGGCCGACTGGAAGAACGGCGAGGACGTCATCATCGTCACCTCGGTCTCCGATGAGGAGGCCAAGCAGAAGTTCCCGGCCGGCTTCAAGACGCTGAAACCCTATCTCCGCACCGTCGCCCAGCCCAGGGACTGACCCGGCAGCGCCCCATGAACGATGCCGCCCAACCCATCGGAGCCGTGCCTGCGGGGGAAGCCACCGTCCACGCCATCTTCGACCCGCGAACCGGCAGCGTGCAGTACGTCGTCGCCGACCCCGGGACCGGCGACTGCGCGATCATCGACCCGGTGCTGGACTTCGACCTGAAATCCGGCACCGTCTCTACCCGCAACGCCGACCTGATCCTCGACCGTGTCGCGCGGGCGGGGCTGCGGGTCGCCTGGATCCTCGACACCCATCCGCATGCCGACCACTTCTCGGCGGCGGCCTATCTGAAGGCGAAGACCGGCGCGTCGACGGCGATCGGCGAGAAGGTCGCCGGCGTCCAGGCATTGTGGCGGGAGATCTACAACCTGCCGGACCAGCCGACCGACGGCTCGGGCTGGGACCGGCTGTTCGGCGACGGCGACCGGTTCCGCATCGGGTCGCTGGAGGCCAGGGTCATGTTCTGCCCGGGCCATACCATGGCCTCGATCACCTATCTCGTCGGCGACGCCGCCTTCATCCACGACACCCTGTTCATGCCCGATGGCGGCACGGCGCGGGCCGATTTCCCCGGCGCCGACGCCCGCCAGCTCTGGGCCTCGATCCAGCGCATCCTGGCTTTGCCGGACGAGACCCGCCTCTTTACCGGCCACGACTACCAGCCGGACGGGCGCGAGCCGCGCTGGCAGAGCACTGTCGCCGACCAGAGGGAGCGCAACATCCATGTCGCCGCGGTGTCGGAGGCGGAGTTCGTGGCGCTGCGCCAGGACCGCGACCGGACGCTGCCGCTGCCGGCGCTGATGCTGGCCGCGCTGCAGGTGAACATCCGCGGCGGCCGCCTGCCCGAGCCCGAGGCGAACGGCCGGCGCTACCTGAAGATCCCGCTCGACGCCTTCCCCGGCGCGCCGCAGGGGTGACCGCCGCGAGGCGTTTGCGGCGGCCGTGCCGCCTTCCGGCCTTGATCTCGGGGCACTTTGCCGCGACGTTCCACCGACTGATTCGGATTTGCGGAGAGGGCCATGTCGATGACCACGCGGATGGCGGTGCTGGCCGGGGTGATGCTGCTGGCCGCCTGCCAGAGCTCGGGCCAGGGCCAGCCGGTGGTGCCGACCCCGACGCCCGGCGCCTCAGCCGCCTTCCCGGCCCAGACCGAGGCGCAAGGCTTCCCGCAATGGGTGGCGGCGTTCCGGGCCGAGGCCGCGGCGCGCGGCATCAGCGAGGCGACGTTGGCCACCGCCTTCGACACCGTGCAGTTCCTGCCGAACGTGATCGATTCCGACCGGTCGCAGGCCGAGTTCACCCGCGCCATCTGGGACTATCTCGACCGCTCGGTCTCGGCCGACCGCATCCGCGCCGGCCAGGCGATGCTGGCGCAATGGTCCGCCACCGCCAGCGCGGCGGAGCAGCGCTACGGCGTGCCGAAGGAGATCGTCACCGCGATCTGGGGCATCGAGAGCAATTACGGCCAGAATTTCGGCAGCACCGAGGTGATCGACGCCCTGGCCACGCTCGGCTATGAGGGCCGCCGCCGGGACTGGGCCAAGGACCAGCTGTTCGCCGCGCTGCAGATCCTGCAGCAGGGCGACATCGGCCGCGACCGCATGCTCGGCTCCTGGGCCGGCGCCATGGGCAACACCCAGTTCCTGCCCACGGTGTTCCTGAGCTCCGCCGTCGATGCCGACGGCGACGGCCGCCGCGACATCTGGGGCAGCATCCCCGACGTCATGGCCTCGACCGCCAACTACCTGGCGCAGTCGGGCTGGCAGCGCGGCCAGCCCTGGGGCGTCGAGGTCACCCTGCCGCCCGGCTTCGACTATTCGGTGGCGGAGCTGAGCACCAGGCGGCCGGTGGCGCAATGGGCGGCGCTGGGGGTGAAGCCGGTCTCCGGCCGCAGCCTGCCGGCTCTGGGCGATGCCTCGGTGATCACCCCGGCCGGCGCCCGCGGCCCGGCCTTCCTGGTCGGCCCGAACTTCAGCGTGATCATGAAGTACAACAACTCGACCAACTACGCGCTCGCGGTCGCCACGCTGTCCGACCGGCTGGCCGGCGGCGGGCCGATCGTCGGCACTTGGCCGCGGGGCGAGCAGCCGCTGTCACGCAACGAGGTGCTGGAGCTGCAGTCGCTGCTGGCGGCCCGGGGCTTCGCCACCGGCGGCGCGCCGGACGGGCTGATCGGGCCGGCGACGCGCGGCGCGATCCGCGCCTGGCAGGTCTCCAAGGGCCTGGTCCCGGACGGCTTCGCGACGACGAGCCTGCTGCAGGCGGTGCGCGCGGGGTAGATCACAGCGTCCCGGCCAGCGCCATCATCCGCGCAACCAGCGCAGCGACGGCCGGCCGGGCGCCGCCGGTGCGGGTCAGCAGGTGGTAGGTGAGGGGGCTCGGGACCTCAAGCTCGCCGAGCCGCACCAGGCCGCCCACCCGGATCGCGCGGTCGGAGAAGGGTGACCGGGCCAGGGCGATGCCCAGCCCGGCCTCCGCCGCCGCCAGGACCAGCGTGTAATCCTCGAAGCGCCGGTCCTGCGGCCGCGGCTTCAGCGCGATGCCGCAGGATGCGAACCAGGCGCGCCAGCCGCTCAGGTCGGAATCATGCAGCAACGGCGCCTGCAGCAGCCCGTCCGGTGACGGGCCGACCCGCCGCGCCAGTTCGGCATGGGCCACCGGATACAGCCGCTCCGGCAGCAGGCGGACGGCCTGGACGCCGGGCCAGCTGCCGGCGCCGTAGCGCACCGACAGGTCGACCTCACCGCCTTCGACATCGGCGTTGCGGTCCTCGACCGCGATCTCGATCCGCAGCGCCGGATCGCCCTGCTCCAGCGCCGCCAGCCGCTCGAACAGCCAGAGCTTGGCGAAGCCCGGCACCACGCTGATCCGCACCACCTCCGGCCCGCGCCGGCGGCGCCAGCGCACCGCGGCCTCGTCGATCACCCGGAACGCCGCCTCGACCCGCGACACGAAGCGCTGCCCCTCCGGGGTCAGGCGGACGCCGCGGCCGTGGCGCTCGAACAGGGCTGTGCCGAGCCAAGCCTCGACCGCGGCGACGCGCCGGCTGACCGCGCCATGGGTCAGCCCCAGCGCCTCGGCGGCGGCGCTGAAGGAATCGTGCCGGGCGACGACGCAGACGGTGTCGAGGCTGTCGAGCGGCGGGCGCCCAGGTGCCGAGCTGTGATCCATAAGCACAGCTCGTGCTCGATCGGTGCCGTATGTCAACGGCACGGCCGGTGCCAGAACGGAGGTCCTGCGTCGAACCGAGGTGCATCCGTGTCCAGCCGCGCCCCGCGGGCCTATGTCGCCGTGGCCGTCACCATCCTGTCCTGGGCGTCGGCCTTCCCGGCGATCCGCTTGGCGCTGAGGGAGCTGCAGCCGGTGCCGCTGGCGGCCGCCCGCTTCGCGGTGGCGGCGCTGCTGGTGCTGGCCTGGCTGGCCTGGCGCCGGCCGGCGCGGCCGGCCTTGCCCGACCTGCTGCGCTTCGCCCTGTGCGGGCTGATCGGCATCGCCGCCTACAACATCCTGCTGAACACCGGGCAGCGCAGCGTCGCGGCCGGGGCCGCCAGCTTCATCGTCAACACCGCGCCGATCCTGACGGCGCTGCTGGCCCGGCTGGTACTGGGCGAGCGCTTCGGCGCCCGCGGCTGGGCCGGCACGCTGGTCAGCTTCGCCGGCATCGCCCTGATCGCTTCGGCCCAGCCCGGCGGCCTGGCCTTCGGCGCCGGCGCCAGCCTGGAGCTGGGCTCGGCGCTGTGCATGGCGTGCTATGTCGTGCTGCAGAAGCCGCTGGTGGCGCGGCACGGCGCCCTGGCCTGTACCGCCTGGACGCTGCTGGCCGGCGCGCTGTGGCTGTCGCCCTGGCTGCCCGAAGCGATCGGTGAGATGCCGGGCCTCGGCGCGACGACCATCGCCACGGTGATCGGGCTCGGCGTGCTGCCGGCGGCCATCGGCTATGCCACCTGGACCTATGCGCTGGGCCATTTCGGCGCGGCGCGGGCGACCAACTTCCTCTACCTCGTGCCGCCGGTCGCGACCGCGATCGCCCTGCCGCTGCTGGGCGAGCTGCCGGGACCGCCGACCCTGCTGGGCGGGGCGGTCGCCATCGCCGGGGTGGTCCTGGTCAACGCGCGCGGCCGCAGGGCGCCGGCGTCAGCCGAACCGCCGGCGCCGCGGCGTGTGGCCTCGTAGACTAGAGCAGCCCCAGCTTGTCCCGCGGCGGGCCGGGGAAGTCGGCGAAGGCCGGGGCGCCGTCGGGCGTGCCCAGCAGCTCGCGCACCGCCCTTGTGGCCTGATCGATCGCCGAGTGGACATAGGCATAGGCACCGGAATCGGCATTGGCGATCGCGATCCGGCCCCACGGCTTGCGCGCCGCCACGATCGGCAGCGGCCCGTCCGGCCAGAACGCGTCCCAGGGCCGCATGTATTCATAGGCGTAGCCGTGCGACCACCGGTTCGCGGTGATCGCCTCGATGTCGCGGGCCGGGTCGAAGCCGCCGCCCGACAGCGCCCGGCCCAGCAGGTCGCGGATCTCGCGCTCCATCGTCTCGAAGGTCAGCTGGGTCAGCTGGAGGCGCCCGGACAGGGACTGCTCGCGCGACGACAGCCCCGGCTGCAGCGGCACCTTGCTGAGATGCAGCAGCACCGGGTCCTCCGGCTTGTCGGCGAAGCTGTAGCCGCCCATGCTGACCGGGAAGTCGATCTCCGCCCCCGACCAGAAGTGGCCCGGCGCCTCGAAGCCGTCGATGCCGAGCTTGGCGAAGGCGGTCCAGTTGCGGATCAGCACATTGGTGTAGATCAGCGGCACCTTCTGCTGGTCCTGCAGCGCCGTCACCTGCGCCTCGGTCAGCTCGTCGGTCAGGAACGGGATCACCCGGTGCCAGCAGGCCAGCACCACATGGCCGGCCTGAACCGTGCGCAACTTGCCGTCCTGGACGTAGGAGATATCCACCGCCTTGGCCGAGGCCGGATCACCCTGGTGCTTCACCCGGACCACGGTCGAACCCAGCCGGATCCGCGCCGGCTGGCCGTCGACATCCAGCTTGCCGTAATCGGCCTGGGCGAGGACCAGATCCTCCATGGTGCTGCCGGGGATGGCTGCCGGGATCAGCGATCGCACCAGCGCCCGGGCCACCCCGGCATTGCCGTCCGGGAAGTGGTAGATGTACTCGTCCGGGTCGGTGCGGGCCAGGCGGCCGCTGGGGCTCATGGTCGGGTAGACCTCGTCGCCCAGGTCCATGCCGTCGAAGCCGGGATTGCCGTTGGCCCAGGCGTCGACGCAGGTGACCGCGTCGATGCCGGCCCCGAAATAGGCCTCGGTCGAGCTCTGGAAATAGGCGACCAGCTGCGGGTCGGCCTTCACCAGATCGGTCAGGAACTGCGCATAGGTGGTCTTCGACAGCCGGTCCAGCTTCTCCGCCCGCGACAGGCCGGGCAGGTAGTCGGCCGGCGAATCGATCAGGGCGATCAGGTCCTGCTTCGCCTTGTCGGTCAGCGGCGACTGCGGCACCCAGTCGGCGGCGGTGTCGGCCTCCTTCACCAGCGCGTCGGCGCCGAACACCTCCTTCGGGAAGAACACGGCGCGGCCGAGGCCGCGAGTCTCGGCCCAGCCCTGGTCGTAATACTGTTCGAACCGCTTCGGCTCGACCCCGATATCGGCCAGCAGCGCATTCACCGCCGGGCTGAAGTAGCTGGGCGTCTGCAGCGACTGCGACCCGCCATAGCCGAGGATCATGCGGCCGCTGGCGCTGGTGAATTCGTTGCGCTTGGCATGCCCACCGAAATCATCGTGGTTCTCGAGCACCAGGATGCGGGCGCCCGCCCCGGCCTGCTTGCGGTACTGCACCGCCGCCGCCAGGCCGGAGATGCCGCCGCCGACCACCACCAGGTCATAGCGCTCGCCGGTCGCCTCCGGCGCCCCCGCCTTGTCCCAGAAGGTGCCGTCGCGCACCGAATGCATGACGTTGTAGGAGCCTTCGTGATGGCCGCGCAGGCCGGTCAGCTTCGGCGGATAAGCAGCCGGCCCGGCGGCGAAGGCGCTGCGGGACAGAGGTCCGCCCAGCGCCGCTGCGCCCACTGTCAGGGCGACACCGTCGAGAAAGTCGCGCCGGCTGATCGGCCGGCCCATTCCCAGATCACGATCGGATGACATGGCTGTTCCCCCTCCCTGGCTGGAGCCGATTCAGAGGGACCAAGGTGGCGGAATTGCGGTGCGAAGCGGGGCGGCTCAGGCCATCTGCTTGATCCCGACCAGGCGGAAGATCTCGACCTCGCCGTTGCGGCCGCGGACGCGGCGCGGCCCCAGGCTCTTCATCTCGAATTCCGGCCCCAGCAGGGCCGCGGTCTCGGCGCTGATCAGGATCGTCGTATCCTCGTCGCGCGACAGCACCTTGCCCAGCTGCTCCAGCCGGTTGCCGATGTTCACCGTGTCGCCGACGATGGTGTAGTTGGTGCGGCCCGGCGCGCCGATGTTGCCGACCACCACCGGGCCGCTGTGCAGACCGATGCGCAGCCGCAGCCGCGGCCGGCCGGCGGCGGCGCGGCGGTCGTTCTCGGCCTGCATCACCGCGGCGATGGCCAGCGCCGCCCGGGCCGCCCGCGGCGCATGATCCTTCATCTTCTCCGGTGCGCCCCAGAACGCCATCAGGCAGTCGCCGATGAACTTGTCGATGGTGCCGGACTCAGCCTCGACGCAGCCCGCCAGCATGGCGAAATGCTCGTTCAGATAGGCGGCGATCCGGGCCGCCGGCAGCCGCTCCGCCGCGCCGCTGAAATTGGCGATGTCGGTGAACATCACCGTCAGGATGCGCTCGATCGAGACCACGTCCTCGCCGTCGCCCTTGGTGATCAGGCGGCGGACCAGGCTTTTCGGCACATAGGTCTCGAGCCAGCGCAGCCCGACCAGCATGGTGTTGAAGGCCTGGGCGCCCTCGTTCAGCTCCTTGAACACGCTGCCCGGCAGCGGCTTCAGCTGGCCGAACTCCAGCGTTCCCACCGCCCGCGCCTGGTCGGAGAAGGCGCGGACCGGGCGGGCGATCATGCGGCCGACGAAGACGCCGACGATGATCGCCAGCACCATCACCGCCAGGCCGGCCAGGCCGGCGCGGATCACCCGCCAGACCTCGGCGCCGATCGCGTCGCCCGGCACATGGATGCCGAGGATCAGCTGGGTCGGGCCGAAGCCGTAGATGGTGCGGTACAGGAAGATCTCGTCCTGGTCGCCGATCTGGACCTCACGGATCCGCACCCGCGGGTTGCGCACGGTGACCGGCGAGCCCTTGGTCCACAGCGAGGCGAGCAGCGGGTCGCCAACCTGGTCGAGCCGCGGCAGCGGCTCCTCCACCGAGGCCGGCGGCGGATCTGTAGCCATGCGCGGATGGGCCAGCACTCGGTCCTCGCCATAGAGGATGAAGGGCACCTGCGACGGGTCGCTGGACACCCGCGCCAGGAACCTCGACAGGTCCTGCACCGTGACCACCGCGAACAGCACACCGACCAGCCGGCCATCGCGCCGCACCGGCTGGCGCAGATTCATCACCGTGGCGTGCGGCCCGTCGCGCAGATACAGGATCTCGCCCCAATAGGCGTCGACCTTGCCGGCCGCCTCGGCCAGCGCCTCGCGGCTCTGCTCGGCCTCGTTCTGCTCGTCGAACGTCTCGTAGTTGCCGTCCTGCTGGTGGGTGACGCCGCGGATGCGCAGGTCGTCGGTCAGATAGGCGATCGAGCGCACCTGCGGCGAGGCGGCCAGCGCGCCGGTCAGCATGGTCGAGAACTGGTCCATGTTGCCGGCGTCGAGCCGCCCCTGCTGCAGCAGCAGGGCGAGGCTGCCGAGCTCGTTCGACACCGGCTCGAGATGCTGGCGCAGCTGCGCCTCGACCGAGGCCACGCCGATCTCGGCCTGGTTGGTCAAGAGGTCGAAGGTGGTGCGCGCCGCCGTGGTCCAGTAGATCGCGAGCACCGCCGCGACCGCGATCGCCACCAGGCCGCCGATGGCGACTGCGAGCGTCCGGGCCAGGGTGACGGTGCGTCGGCGCGACCTGCCGGAGCGGCTGGCCGGCGCCGAGGCCTCGGCGGAGACCGGCAGGGTCATGGGGCGATGGCGGGATCCAGCATGCGGCCGAGCGGCCGGCCGCCGAAGATGTGGATGTGCAGATGCGGCACCTCCTGGTGCCCGTCGCCGCCGATGTTCGACAGGATGCGGTAGCCGGGCGCGGCCAGGCCGAGGTCGCGGGCGATCCGGCCGACCGCCCGGGTCAGGGCCGCGACCTCGGCATCGCTGGCGCGCTCCGAGAAATCATCCATCGAGACATAGGCGCCCTTGGGAATGACCAGCACATGCACCGGCGCCTTTGGACCGATGTCGTGGAAGGCCAGGACGTGGTCGTCCTCATAGACCTTCCTGCACGGCAGCTCGCCGCGCAGGATGCGGGCGAAGACGTTGTTCGGATCATAGGCCATCGGTCGTCCTCGATCTGCGCTGATGATGACACATGCCGCTGAATCGCGGCGAAATTCAGCCGCCAGCCAGCGACGGTTGTCATGCCGGCGGCGACGTGATGTCGCGGTCCCGGCCGGCCTCTCCCGCACGGGCGGGGGCGGTCACTCCGTCGGCCGCGCCGCCTTCTCGGCGATGCCGCTGGTGCCTTCCCGCGCCTCCAGCACTGTCCAGACCGTCTCCGGCGCTACCCCGGCATCGGCCCACAGCACCAGCAGATGGTAGAGCAGGTCGGCGCTTTCGGCGGCGATGGCGTCGGGGTCGTCGCGTATCGCCTCGATCACCGTCTCGACCGCCTCCTCCCCCAGCTTCTGGGCGATCTTCGGCCGGCCGCGAGCGAACAGCTTGGCGGTGTAGCTGGAGGCGGGATCGGTGCCGCGCCGCGACCGGATCACGGCCGCCAGCCGGTCCAGCACCCGGGCGTCGATCTGCGGCCCCGCGCTCATGCCGCCATCCGCACCGGCAGCCCGGCCGCGGCCAGATGCTGCTTGGCCTGGGCGATCGAATAGGTACCGAAATGGAAGATCGAGGCGGCGAGGAGGCCGGTGGCGCCGCCGGACAGCGCCCCGTCGGCGAGATGGTCGAGCGTGCCGACCCCGCCCGAGGCGATGATCGGGATGCCGACCACCTGCCGGATCCGCTGCAGCAGCCCGATGTCGAAGCCTTCCTTGGTGCCGTCGCGGTCCATCGAGGTTACCAGCAACTCGCCGGCGCCGGCCTGGGCCATCCGGTCGGCCCAGTCGACCGCGTCGATGCCGGTGCCCTTGCGGCCGCCATGGGTGAAGATCTCCCACTGGCCGGGCGAGACCTGCTTGGCGTCGATCGCCACCACCACGCATTGCCGGCCGAACTTCACCGCCGCCTCGGACACCAGCTCCGGCCGGGCCACGGCGGCGGAGTTGATCGACACCTTGTCGGCCCCGGCAAGCAGCAGGGCCCGCACGTCGTCGACGCTGCGCACGCCGCCGCCGACGGTCAGCGGCATGAACACCTGCTCGGCGGTGCGGCGGACCACGTCGAACAGCACGCCGCGATTCTCGTGGGTTGCCGCGATGTCGAGATAGACCAGCTCGTCCGCGCCCTCGCGGTCATAGTGCCGGGCCTGCTCCACCGGGTCCCCGGCATCGATCAGGTTCTCGAAGTTGACACCCTTGACCACCCGGCCGTCCTTGACGTCGAGGCAGGGGATGACCCGGACCTTGAGCATGGCTTACGCCTCCACCGGCACCGGGCCGGACAGGATGGCCAGCGCCTGCTTCGGGTCGATCCGGCCGTCATAGAGGGCGCGGCCGCAGATCACCCCGGCGATGCCCGACTTCTCCTCGCGCTTGATCACCCGCAGGTCGTCGAGCGAGGAGGCGCCGCCCGAGGCGATCACCGGCGTGGTCAGGGCGAAGGCCAGGTCGGCCGTGGCCTCGACATTCAGCCCGCCCATGGCGCCGTCGCGGTTGATGTCGGTGTAGATGATCGCGGCGACGCCCGAATCCTCGAAGCGCAGCGCCAGGTCCAGCGCCTTGACGGTGGAGGTCTTGACCCAGCCTTCGATCGCCACGAAGCCTTCCCGCGCGTCGATGCCGACGGCGATCCGGCCAGGCCAGCGGCGGCAGGCCTCGCGCACCAGCTCCGGGTCGCGCACCGCGACCGTGCCCAGCACCACCCGGGCGACGCCGCGCTCGAGCCAGAACTCGATCCGCTCCAGGTCGCGGATGCCGCCGCCCAGCTGCACCGGCAGCGAAGTGGCCTTGAGGATGCCGCCGATCGCCTCGGCATTCACCGGATGGCCGGCGATGGCGCCGTTCAGATCGACCACATGGATCCAGCTGAACCCTTGCTCGGCGAAGGCCTTGGCCTGCTCCGCGGGGTCCAGGTTGAACACGGTGGCTTCGCTCATCTCGCCGCGGACGAGACGGACGCAGTGGCCGTCCTTCAGATCGATGGCCGGATAGAGGATCATGGCGTCGGGTCCAGCCCCGCCTCGGACAGCGGGATCAGTGGTTTGTGGAAGTAGCAGCCGCCGATCAGGCGACCGTTCACACGGGCATAATACGGGTTCGTCGCCCAGCGCACGAATCCCAAGCTCTCAAACAGGTGAATCGCCGCGGTCTGGGTCTCACGCACGTCGAGGGTCAGCAGGCGGTAGCCGCGGGCGCGCGCCTCGGCCTCCGCCGCCTCGGCCAGCATCCGGGCCAGGCCGTGGCCGCGGGCCCAGGGCGCGACGAAGATCCCGGTCAGCCCGGCGGCGAAGGACTGCGCCTCGTTGTTCGCCGGCGGCTCAACCAGCTGGATGGCGCCGGCGATCACCTCGTCGAGCCGGCCGACGAACAGATGCCGGCCCGGCATTGCCACGACGCCGCCCCAGTAGCGCTCCATGGTCTCGCGCGGCGGCGGCTTGACCCAGCCGAAGCCGCCGCCCTCGAGGATGGCGAGCTCGGCCGCGTCGCACAGATCGTGCAGGTCGCTGCTGCGGACCCGGTCGAGCCGGCCGACCGACACCGCCGGCGCCGAGGCAGTCGCTTCGCTCATGGCGTCCAGGTCACGAAATTGCCGAGCAGCCTCAGCCCGGCCGCCTGGCTCTTCTCCGGGTGGAACTGCACGCCGATCCAGTTGTCGCAACCCACCGCGGCGGTCTGCGGCCCGCCGTAATCGACCGTCGCCAGCACCTCGGCCGGGTCGGCCGGCACCATGACGTAGGAATGGGCGAAATAGACGTCCAGCCCGTCCAGCCCGTCCAGCACCGGATGCGCCTCCCCCACGGCCAGGGTGTTCCAGCCCATCTGCGGCACCACCAGGTCGGGATCGGCCGGGGCCAGCGGCACCACCGCGCCATGGATCCAGTCGAGGCCGAGGAAGTCGCCATGCTCGTGGCCGACGCCGGCCATCACCTGCATGCCGACGCAGATGCCGAGGAATGGCACTCCGGCCTGCTTCACCCGTTCGTCCAGCACCTCGCGCAGGCCCGGTATCGTGCCGAGGGCCTGGCTGCAGTCGCCGAAGGCGCCGACGCCCGGCAGCACCAGCCGGTCGGCCCGGCGCACCACCTCGGCATCGGCGGTGACGATGATCTCCTGCGCCGTCCCGCGCTCCGCCGCGGCGCGTTCCAGCGCCTTGGCCGCCGAGCGGAGATTGCCGGAGCCGTAGTCGATCACGGCGATGGCCATGATGGAATCCCCGGAGCTAGAGGGAGCCGCCGAGCGTGCCCTTGGTCGATGGCACGGCGTCCGGGCGGCGGCTGTCGATGGCGGTGGCGGCGCGCAGCGCGCGGGCCAGTGCCTTGAAGCAGCTTTCGACGATGTGGTGGTTGTTCTCGCCGTACAGGTTGGCGACGTGCAGCGTCAGCCCGGCGTTCTGGGCGAAGGCGTGGAACCACTCGCGGAACAGCTCGGTATCCATCTCGCCCAGCTTGTCGCGGCTGAACCGGACGTCCCACACCAGATAGGGCCGGGCCGAGATGTCGATGGCGACGCGGGACAGCGCCTCGTCCATCGGCACATGCGCCTCGCCGTAGCGCTGGATGCCGCGGCGGTCGCCCAGCGCCTTGGCGAAGGCCTGGCCGAGGGTGATGCCGACATCCTCGGTGGTGTGGTGGAAGTCGATATGGAGGTCGCCCTCGGCCCGGACCGTCAGGTCGAACAGGCCGTGCCGGGCCAGCTGGTCCAGCATATGGTCGAGGAAGCCGACACCGGTCTGGATGTCGGAGCGGCCGGTGCCGTCGAGATCGACCGTGGCGCTGATCCGCGTCTCGCGGGTGGCGCGGTCGACAGTGGCCGAGCGGGCTGGCGCGGCGGTGGCTGGGGTGGAGGCGGTTCCGTCCATGGCTTGGTGTCTTAACAGGAAGCCCGGTGCATCGCCAGCCGCCGAGCCATGCCCGGAAAGCAGAGGGCCTGCAGGCGACGCGCGGGGAAGGCTGGCGTGGCTGCCGGTTCGCGTCTTTTCGCTGAGCAGCCCCTCATTCTATGATTGCGAGAGAGCACAGGGAATGATGGATGCGCCAGACCCGGCCTGCCGAGGCGATCACGATCCGCACCGCCAAGGCATGGCGGGTGCAGCGCATAGAGGAAGGCCTTGCCGCCGCGCGAGAAGGCCGCGTGTGTCCGGCAGACGAAGTGTTTGCCAGGATCGCCGCGAAGCACGGCTGGACTCACGAACGCCCACCGACCGTGATCCCCGTGGGAACGGTCCGCAAGACTTGATCCCCCCGCCGGATGGCCCAATCTAGGCGGTGCGGGCCGGACGGCCCGTCACAACCCCAGCGTTTCCGGATTCCCGCATGTCGTCTTCCGAGAGTGCCGCCTGGCACGGCACCACCATCCTCGCCGTGCGCAAGAACGGCCATGTCGTCATCGCCGGCGATGGTCAGGTGACCGCCGGCAACACCGTGATGAAGGGCACCGCCCGCAAGGTCCGGCGCCTGGGCGACGGCAGCGTCATCGCCGGCTTCGCCGGGGCGACGGCCGATGCCATGGCCCTGTTCGAGCGGCTGGAGGCCAAGCTGGAGAAGCATCCGGGGCAGCTGGCCCGCGCCTGCGTCGAGCTGGCCAAGGACTGGCGCACCGACCGCTATCTGCGCCGGCTGGAGGCGATGATGGCGGTGTGCGACCGCCAGGTCTCGCTGATCCTGACCGGCACCGGCGACGTGCTGGAGCCCGATGACGGGCTGATCGGCATCGGCTCCGGCGGGCCCTTCGCCCTGGCAGCTGCCCGCGCCCTGATGGAGAATGCGGAGCTGGATGCCGAGACGGTGGCGCGCAAGGCGATGAAGATCGCCGGCGACATCTGCATCTACACCAACCACAACGTCACTCTGGAAAGCCTGTGATCGCGGCCCCCGCCGACCGACCCGAGGCCGCGAAGGACCCGAAATGACCGACACCGCCAATTTCAGCCCGCGCGAGATCGTTTCCGAGCTCGACCGCTTCATCGTCGGCCAGCACGACGCCAAGCGCGCCGTCGCCATCGCCCTGCGCAACCGCTGGCGCCGCCAGCAGCTGCCCGAGGCGCTGCGCGAGGAGGTGCTGCCGAAGAACATCCTGATGATCGGGCCGACCGGCGTCGGCAAGACCGAGATCGCGCGCCGCCTAGCGAAGCTGGCCAACGCCCCGTTCCTGAAGGTCGAGGCGACCAAGTTCACCGAGGTCGGCTATGTCGGCCGCGATGTCGAGCAGATCATCCGCGACCTGCTGGAGATCGCGATCAAGATGACCCGCGAAACGCTGCGCAAGGAGGTCGCGGCCAAGGCCGAGATCCGCGCCGAGGAGCGGGTGCTGGACGCGCTGGTGGGCGACAGCGCCTCGGCCGAGACCCGGCAGAAGTTCCGCAAGATGCTGCGCGAGGGCCAGCTCAACGACCGCGAGATCGAGATCCAGGTCGCCGACACCGGCGGCGGGCTGCCGACCTTCGACATTCCGGGCATGCCGGGCGCCCAGATGGGGATGCTCAACCTCAACGACATGTTCGGCAAGGCCTTCGGCAACCGCACCAAGCCCCGCCGCATGACCGTGGTGGAGAGCCACGCCGTGCTGCTGGCCGAGGAATCGGACAAGCTCTTGGACCAGGAGAAGGTGACGGCCGAGGCGATCCATCTGGTCGAGCAGCACGGCATCGTCTTCCTCGACGAGATCGACAAGATCACGGCGCGGTCGGAACGCGGCGGCGCCGATGTCAGCCGCGAGGGCGTGCAGCGCGACCTGCTGCCGCTGATCGAAGGCACCCAGGTGGCGACCAAATACGGCACGGTGCGCACCGACTACATCCTGTTCATCGCCTCGGGCGCGTTCCAGCTAGCCAAGCCGTCGGATCTGCTGCCGGAGCTGCAGGGCCGCCTGCCGATCCGGGTCGAGCTGCAGGCCCTGACCCGCGACGATTTCCGCCGCATCCTGACCGAGCCGGAGCACAGCCTGGTCAAGCAGTACACGGCGCTGCTGGGCACCGAAGAGGTGACGCTGGACTTCACCGAGGACGCGATCGACACGCTGGCCGATCTGGCGGCGGAGGTCAACCGCGCGGTCGAGAACATCGGCGCCCGGCGGCTGCACACGGTGCTGGAGCGCCTTTTGGACGAGGTCAGCTTCACTGCCTCCGACCGCTCCGGCGAGACGGTGCGGATCGACGCCGCCTATGTCCATGACAAGGTCGGCGCCCTGACCAGGAACGCCGATCTGAGCAAGTTCATCCTGTAATAGCAGACCATCGGTCTCCACGCCTTCCGCTCACCGTCGCCGCCC
>NZ_JASATH010000171.1:0-17844 GCF_038440215.1 Inquilinus sp. OTU3971
CACTAGGCGCGTTTGTGCGCAGTCTCCAGCATCCCAAAAAGCCGGTATGGGAGCGTAGGCGCGAGCGTAGAGCGGCGAAACGCGATAGAAAGCGAAAGATCATCCTCGAAACTGCTCGGCGAGGATACGTCAAGAACCGCGATGCCTTGCGTGCGGGCGATCTTGGTTCGATCGTGGGCCCGGCAAAAGCCTATCTCGGGCATTTTGACGATCTGGTGCGCGCACAGCCGCCGGAGGAGCGTGTTGCCGAATGGCTTGGACCTAATCTCCGGGACGACACGATGGTTGGCCTGGAGGCTGTCTTGGGACGAAGTGATCTTCCCACGCCGGCACAGGTCGCAGAAGGGTTCGCTGAGAGCACGGTATGGAACTACAGCTTTCCTATTATGGCGGGGCTGTTGGCGCGGTGGCGTGCCGGCAGAGGCCTCGCCGACCTGCCGCCAGCTCTCTTAGCAATCGGGCTATTACTGTGCCACGACATTGGCGGCGGCTGGTGCCAGGATGAAGATCTGTCCGCTCTTCGCGACGCACTTGAGGCTTTGATCCTTCCGACGTCCCAGGATCGCGTGAACTTTGCAAGGCTCTGGATTGAACCATCACTTGCAGCCGGGCGGTCGCATATTCCGGGTCTCTATATGTTCGCGCATGATGAAAAATGGCTGGCAACCGGCGGCGTGCTTGCGGCCGGGTGGCTGACGGCTTTTCCCAACGTTCCCGAGAACATCGAACTTGAACTGGTCGACTGCCTAACTCACTCGGGCCAGCTGGTGGCATTGAGGTCGATCGCAATAGGCCGCACCAACACACTGTTCCGCAATTTCGACCACATGCTCGCTTGGCTTGCGATCGATGTGTTGGTGTGCTTCGACACGGTGGTGCCTGACATCGGGGGCATCGGCTCCCGGAACCCCGAGTTCATCTGGTTCTTGCGCGACCGGTTTCAACTCGAACGGCGCGGACGCATGTTGGGCGCCAGCCCAGCACAGGCGAAATGGATCATCTCTGAATTCCGCCGTGAGTGGCCATACGCAGTTCTGGAAGGCAGTGGGTCGGGCGATACCAATCCGTATGATGCGACCGACTTCCTCCGAGCCGTGATGGGGCGCCTTGCCGATGATGCCAGTGCTGAGGCGAGCGAGGCGATGCAGGCGCTGATAGCGGAGCCGACGGACAGCTACACCGATCTGATTCGGCACACCGCGGCGGAGCAGCGCCAAAAGCGTGCGGAGCAGAGCTTTGCGGCGATTCCGCCAAAGGGACTGAGTGGGCTGCTTGCCGAGGGACCGCCTTCTACCGTCGACGACCTCAAGGCATTGGTATTCGAGGAATTGGGAATCGCACAAAGAAGGCTAATCGGCGAAGACATCGACCAGATTCGTGACTTCTGGGGCGATGATGGCGTGCCGTACAACGAGAATCGCTGCCGCGATCGTTTGGCCGCGATGATCGGCCCCGAGCTCGCGCGCTATGGCATCCAGCGCATCACTGAAGCCGATATGCCCAAGGACAAGCGCGCCGATCTCGCATTCGCACATGGGCGGCTGCAGCTTCCGATGGAGGTCAAGGGCCAATGGCATCCGGAAGTCTGGAATGCCGCCACGGGCCAGCTTGATTCACAATATTTGATCGATTGGCGGTCGGAACAGCGAGGCATCTACTGCGTGCTGTGGTTCGGCAACTTGCCATCCAGGTCGGGCCGACGACTGAAGGCACCGCCGAATGGCCTGAAGGCGCCCAAAACAGCGGAAGAAATGCGCACGATGTTGATCGACCGCATTCCGGAAGCACGCCGGGCGCTGATTGACGTTGTGGTGCTTGATTTGGTCTCAGGCAGGGCCTGATAGATCGCTACGACCCCACCGACTCCACGCAGGCCATACCAGATATATGACCGCCTTCTCTGCGACCGGCCTGGCTTGCCCCTCCGGCCGCTTCGCCGCATCCTGCCCCGCTAGATCGGACATAAGGGGATGACGCATGGCTCGCAGGATCGTGATCACCGGCGCCGGGGCGGGGCTGGGGCTGGAGCTGACGCGGTGGTACGCCGCCCGCGGCGACACCGTGATCGGCGTGGTCCGCAGCGACGCGGCCGATTTCACCGCGGCGGCCGGGCCGGACGGCATCCTGGTCCGCGGCGACGTCACCGACCAGGCCTGCGCCGACCGGCTGCGCCAGGTGTTGGCCGAGCGGGCGCCGGCGGTGGACATCCTCTACAACAATGCCGGCATGTCCGGCCGCGGGCCGCAGCTGGCCGGCATCCGGATCGAGGATGTGCAGCAGGCGCTCGACGTCCATTGCTGGCGGCGCTGCGCATCAGCCAGGCGGCGATCGACGCGCTGCTGGCGGCGGAGCGGCCGGCCATCGTCAATGTCAGCAGCCGGCTCGGCTCGATCGGCCGGGTCGCGGCCGGCGATTTCGACCATCTCGGCATCGCCTACGCCACCCGAATCTCCAAGGCGGCGCAGAACATGCTGACCGCCTGCCTCGCCCGCGAATTCGGCCCGCGCGGCCTCGCCGTCTACGCCGTCCATCCCGGCCGGATCCGCACCAGGATGGCCAGCGCCGACGCCGATCTCGAGGCGCCGGAGGCGGCGGCGCGCCTGGCCGGCTGGGTCGACCGCATCCGCCCGGACCGGCCGGTCTTCTACGGCGAGCCCGAGCTCGGCACCTTCCCCTGGTAGCGGACTCTTTTTTTCCGGCCCGGTCCTGAAACTTTCCCGGCACGCGCCCCGTAAAGGCTCCCCGTCCCGGTCATCCGGCGACGCAACCGAGAGGGAGAACCCGAGATGCGTGTCGTGCGATTTGCCTCCAGGACCTTCGGCGCCTGCCTTGCCCTCACCGTGATCGCGGCCGGGCCGGCCCTCGCGGAAGACACCGTGATGGTCGGCGGCGCGGCGATGTACCCGAGCAAGACCATCGTCGAGAACGCGGTCAATTCGAAGGACCACACCACCCTGGTCGCGGCGGTCAAGGCGGCCGGGCTGGTCGACACCCTGAGCGGCGCCGGCCCCTTCACCGTCTTCGCCCCGACCAATGCCGCCTTCGGCAAGCTGCCCAAGGGCACGGTCGAGACCCTGGTGATGCCCGAGAACAAGGCGATGCTGACCACGATCCTGACCTATCACGTCGTGCCTGGGCGGCTGACCGCGGCCGACTTGGCGAAGGCGGTCAAGGCCGGCCACGGCAAGGCCATGCTGAAGACGGTCGAGGGCGAAGACCTGACCGTCGAATGGAAGCACGAGCGGTTCGAGCTGGTCGACGCCAAGGGCGCCACCGCCTGGGTGACGATCCCCGACGTGCTGCAGTCGAACGGCGTGATCCACGTCGTCGACACCGTGCTGATGCCGTAGTGGCTGGCGAGGGGGCGTCGCGGCTGCGGCGCCCCCCGCACAGAGAATTCGCGTCCGCTTGCCCGGGCTCTGCTGCTAGAGTCCCGGCTCCCTTGCTGCGGGGACCGATGCCGGCCGAGGACGAGGAGCTGATCCGGATGCTGCAGGCGACCGGCCGCGGGGACCGGCGCGCGTTCAAGGCCGTCTATGACCGGACGTCGCCGCTGCTGTTCGGCATCGTGCTCCGCATCCTGCGCAACCGGGCGACGGCGGAGGAGGTGCTGCAGGATTCCTATCTGCGGATCTGGCGCGGCGCCGCGTCCTTCTCGGCCGGCACCGGATCGCCGCTGGGCTGGATGGTGGCGATCGCCCGCAACCGGGCCATCGACGTCGCCCGGCAGCGCCGCGAGCTGCTGGTCGAGCCCGACGAGGACGGCCGCGATTGGCTGGAATCGATCCCCGACCCGCGGGCCGAAGGCGCCGGCTTCGTCGCCTTGCGCCAGCTCGGCCATTGCCTCGGCCTGCTGGAGGACAGCCACCGCAGCTGCGTGCTGCTGGCCTATTACGAAGGCTATTCCCGCGAAGAGCTGGCCGCCCGTTTCGACCGGCCGGTCAACACCATCAAGACCTGGCTGCATCGCGGGCTGGCCGCCCTGCGCCACTGCATGGATGGAGCCGGACCGTGACCGAGGAGCAGGAGGCCCGGATCGCCGAATACGTCCTCGGCACCCTGCTGCCCGAGGAGCGCGCCGAATTCGAGCGGGAGCTGGAGGCCGACCCGGCGCTCAGGGCCGGGGTCGCGGCCTGGGAGCGGCGCCTGGCCGGGCTGGCGGCGCAGGTGCCTCCTGTCCAGCCCGGCCCCCAGGTCTGGGCGGCGCTGGAGCGCGCGATCGGCCCTGAGGCGCCGCCCACGCCCGCGGGCCCGGCCGTGCTGCGGCTCTCGGCGGAAGCGCGCCTGCTCCGGTCCCGCGCCTGGTGGCGCAGCGCGGCCCTGGCGACAGGCGCCCTGGCCGCCGGCCTCGCGGCGTTCATCCTGCTGCCCCGGGCCGAGCCGCCCGCCCGCCCGGACAGCTATGTCGCGGTGGTGAATCGCGGCGGCGACCTGCCGGCGCTGATCGTCCGGGTCGACACCCGCGCCGGCGTCGTCCAGGTCCGGCCGGTGCGGGCCGAGGTGCCGGCCGACCGCAGCCTCGAGCTGTGGTTCGTCGCCGCCGGCGCCGCGCCGCGCTCGCTGGGCCTGATCGACGCCAGTGATCGGAAGCGCCTGGCCATACCCGAGGCGCTGCGCGGCTCCGCCCTCGGCGGCGGCACCCTGGCGGTCAGCGTCGAGCCGGCCGGCGGCTCGCCGACCGGCGCCCCGACCGGGCCCGTGCTCTATTCCGGCACGCTGATCGACGATCCGTCCTGACCGATTCCCTCCGGCATCGTCCGGTCCTAGGATGGGCGGCATGACCATCGAGTCCCTCCGCATCATCCGCCGCCTGCCGCCGACCCTGGTCAACCAGATCGCCGCCGGCGAGGTGATCGAACGCCCGGCCGCGGCGGTGAAGGAGCTGGTGGAGAACGCGATCGACGCCGGCGCCCGCCGCATCGACGTGGCGCTGCGCGACGGCGGCCGCAGCCTGATCTCCGTGGTCGATGACGGCGCCGGCATGGACCCGGAGGAGCTGGTGCTGGCGATCGAACGCCACGCCACCTCGAAGCTGCCGGACGACGACCTGGTCCGGATCTCGACCCTGGGCTTCCGCGGCGAGGCGCTGCCCTCGATCGGCGCGGTGTCGCGCCTGTCCATCGCCAGCCGCCCGCGGAACGCCGCGGAAGGCTGGAGCCTGTCGGTCGAGGGCGGGGCGGTGGCGGCGCCGGTGCCGGCGGCGCTGAACCAGGGCACCCGGGTCGAGGTGCGCGACCTGTTCTACGCCACCCCGGCACGGCTGAAGTTCCTGAAGGGCGAGCGGGCCGAGACCCAGGCCGCGGTCGACATGGTCGAGCGTCTGGCCATGGCCCATCCGACCCTCAGCTTCACCGTCGCCGACGCCAGCCGCGCTCTGCTGCGGTTGGAGGCGGCGCAGGGCGAACTGTTCGACGCCCGCCTCGCCCGGGTCGGCGCGGTGCTGGGCGGCGACTTCGCCGAGAACGCCCTGCCGATCGAGGCGCAGCGCGAAGCGGTGCGCCTGACCGGCCATGCGTCGCTGCCGACGCTCAACCGCGGCACCGCCCAGGCGCAGTACCTGTTCGTCAACGGCCGGCCGGTGCGCGATCGCCTCCTGCTCGGCGCCATCCGCGGCGCCTATGCCGATGTGCTGCCGCGCGACCGCCACCCGATGCTGGCGCTCTATCTCGAACTGCCGCCGGAGGAGGTCGACGTCAACGTCCATCCGACCAAGGCCGAGGTGCGGTTCCGCGACCCGGCACTGGTGCGCGGGCTGATCGTCAGCACCCTGCGCCACGCCATCGCCGCCGCCGGCCACCGCGCCTCGACCAGCGTCGGCGCCGACACCCTGGCCGCCTTCGCGGTCCAGGACGGAGCGGCGCCGATGCAGGCCCCGCTGTCCCGGTTCAGCGGCCAGACCTCCTGGTTCCAGACCCGCGGCCCGGTGCGCCCGCCATCCGGCCTGGCCGAGGCGGCCGCTGCCTGGCAGGCGCCGATCGCGTCCGACCTGGCTCGGCCCTCGGCCCGGGCGGAGGAGGCGGTGCAGGAGCCGGCGCCGGAGCATCCGCTGGGCGCCGCCCGGGCGCAGGTCCACGCCACCTATATCGTCGCCCAGACCGGCGACGGCCTGGTCATCGTCGACCAGCACGCGGCGCATGAGCGCATCGTCTATGAGCGGATGAAGGCCGAGCTGCTGTCCGGCACGGTCAAGAGCCAGGGCCTGCTGCTGCCGCAGGTGGTGGAGCTGAACGAGGCCTCGGTCGACCGCCTTGCCGCCCGCCAGGCCGAGCTGGCGGAGTTGGGGCTGGAGCTCGAGCCCTTCGGCCCCGGCGCCGTGGTGGTGCGCGGCGTGCCGGCCCTGCTCGGCCAGTCCGACGTTCCCGGCCTGGTGCAGGACCTGGCCGACGCGCTGGCGGAGTGGGACGACGCCCGGCCGCTGACCGAGCGGCTCGCCCATGTCTGCGCCACCATGGCCTGCCATGGCAGCGTCCGCGCCGGCCGCCGTCTGAACGCGGCCGAGATGGACGCGCTGCTGCGCAGCATGGAGGTCACGCCCAATGCCGGCCAGTGCAACCACGGCCGGCCGACCTATGTCGAGCTGAAGCTCGCCGATATCGAGAAGTTGTTCCAGCGGCGGTGAGCCGCGATCACGCCCCGCCGGCCGCCGCCTCCAGCACGGCCAGGTCGTCCCAGGCGATCGGGATCACCCGGGTCGGGTGGTCGCCGATCGGCTCGACGAACAGCTCGCCCTCGACGCCGCCGAGCCGCCGATAGAAGCCGCGGGCGTCGTGATTGCCCTCGATCACCTCCAGGAAGGCGGCCCGGAAGCCCAGGCGCCGCAGCTCGGCCGCGGCCCGGCCCATCAGGCGCCGGCCGAGCCCGCCGCCGCGCTGCCCGGGCGCGACATGCAGGTTGTCGATCAGCGCCTTGTCCGGACCCTTCGGCCAGGCCGCGACGAATCCGGCGATGCAGTCCGGCGCCGCCGCGACCAGGATCACCCGTCGAGGCTCGTCCTTGGTGAAGGCGGTTCTCCAGCGCGCGGCCAGCTCGTCGCCGGCCCGCCCGTCCAGATAGCTGTCGGGCAGCAGCCCGCGATAGGCGCTGCGCCAGCTGCGCTGATGCAGATCGGCGATCGCCGCGGCATCCGCCGCCGTCGCCGGCCGGATCTCTGTGGTCATGGCGTTCCCCCGTCGACGCGGCGAGAGCATAGCCCGGCCCCGGCGATGCCGCCTATCCTCGCGCCATGACCGGTTCCGACCTTCCGGGCGAACACCAGGGCCTGCCGCTCCTGCGCTTCGCCGACGCCGTTTCCTGGGAGACCTGGCTGGCGGCGAATCACGTCTCCTCCCGCGGCGTCTGGCTCGCCATCGCCAGGGTCGGCTCGGGTGCGGCCTCGGTGACCTATGAGCAGGCGCTGGACCTCGCCCTCTGCCATGGCTGGATCGATGGCCGCAAGCAGGGCGGCGACGCCGCGGCCTGGCTGCAGAAATTCACCCCGCGCGGGCCGCGCAGCGCCTGGTCGCAGCGCAACCGCGAGAAGGTGGAGGCGCTGATTGCCGCCGGACGGATGGCGCCGGCCGGCCTCGCCGCGGTCGAGGCGGCGCGGCGCGATGGGCGGTGGGAGGCGGCCTACGGCCTCAGCCGCCACCGCGGCGTGCCGGACGACCTGCAGGCGGCGCTCGATCAAAATCCCGTGGCGGCCGCGTTTTTTGCCACGCTCGACTCGCGCAACCGCTACGCCGTGCTGTATCGTGTGCAGACCGCGAAGAAGGCCGAAACCCGCGCCCGCCGAGTCACCGATTTCGTCGCCATGCTCGCGCGCGGCGAACGGATTTATCACGAATGAAGCGGCGCTGTCGGCCGGCCG
Source organism: Inquilinus sp. OTU3971 (assembly GCF_038440215.1). Classification (NCBI taxonomy): domain Bacteria; kingdom Pseudomonadati; phylum Pseudomonadota; class Alphaproteobacteria; order Rhodospirillales; family Rhodospirillaceae; genus Inquilinus; species Inquilinus sp. OTU3971. Next base: position 7,847 of record NZ_JASATH010000171.1, read on the forward strand.
CGTGACCGGCATGCCTGAACGGCTGTTGGCACCGGCGCCCAGGAAGCATATCTAGGGCGTCCGCGCGGGAGGCATTCATCCCCCGCCGGTGAATCGGGGATACATGCAACGAGTCGACGGAACGATGAGCGGGTACAAGGAAAAGGGGTTCGGGGACCGGCTGAGCAGCGCTCAGACTGCAAAGAAGGCGGCGCTGGAGCGGTTCCGCGCCAAGGTCTCTCCGGACAATCCGGAGCTGGCCCGGCAGCGGGCGGAGCGCCAGGCTCGCGCAGCCGCGCGCGAGCAGCGCGAGGCCGAGCGTCGGGCGGCCAAGGAGGCCGAGGCGGCGCGGCTGAAGGCCGAGGCCGAGGCCCGCGCGATCGAGGAGGCGCGGCTCAAGGCCGAGGCCGCCGAGGCCGAGGCCCGGGCCCGGCGCGAGGAGGCCGAGCGGATGGTGGCGCAGCTGGCCGAGCAGAAAGCCGAGCGCGACGCCCGCTACGCCGCCCGCAAGGCGCGCGTCAAGCGCTGACCTGAACGGCGCGGGGCGTCATGTCGAAGACCACCCGCGCCACCCAGGCGCTGCAGCAGGCGGGCGTGAGCTTCGCCATTGCGACCTATGACTACGACCCCGGCGCCGACCGAATCGGGATGCAGGCGGCCGAGGCCCTGGGCGTGCCGCCGCGCATCGTGCTGAAGACGCTGATGGCGGAGGCCGACGGCAAGCCGGTCTGCGTCGTCGTACCGTCCGACCGCGAGGTCGGCATGAAGAAGCTGGCCGCCGCCTTCGGCGCCAAGTCGGCGCAGATGATGCGGCCGGCCGACGCCGAGCGCGTCACCGGCTACCATGTCGGCGGCATCAGCCCGCTGGGTCAGAAGCGGGCGGTGCCGACCGCGATCGAGGAAGCGGCGATGGCCGAGGCCGAGATCTTCGTCAATGGCGGCCAGCGCGGGCTGCAGATCCGCCTGACGCCGCAGGATCTTCGGGCGGCGCTGAACGCCAAGGTGGCGCCGCTGGTGGCCTGATCGGACCGAACGGAGACGGGGTGCAGTCCTTCGACGTGGTGGTGATCGGCGCCGGGGCGGCCGGGATGATGTGCGCGGCCGAGGCCGGCCGGCGCGGCCGGTCGGTGCTCGTGCTCGACCACGCCGCGGCGCCGGGCGAGAAGATCCGCATCTCCGGCGGCGGCCGCTGCAACTTCACCAACCTGCATACGGCGCCGGCGAACTTCGTCTCCGCCAACCCGCATTTCTGCATCTCGGCGCTGCACCGCTACACCCAGCGCGACTTCATCGCCCTGGTCGAGCGCCACGGCATCGCCTGGCACGAGAAGACGCTGGGCCAGCTGTTCTGCGACGGCCCTTCGCGCCAGATCATCGACCTGCTGCTGGCCGAGATGGGCCGCGCCGGCGTCACGCTGCGCCTGTCGAGCAAGGTCGAATCGGTCGGGCGCGACGCCGACGGCTTCGTCCTGTCGCTGGGGTCTGAACAGGTGCGCTGCCGGTCCCTGGCGGTCGCCACCGGCGGCCGGTCGATCCCGAAGATGGGCGCCACCGGCTTTGGCTACGACCTCGCCGCCCGCTTCGGCCTCAAGGTCACCGAGACGCGGCCGGCCCTGGTGCCGCTGACCTTCGAGCCGGCGCTGCTGGAGCGTCTGAAGCCCCTGGCCGGAATCGCCGTCGATGCCGAGATCCGCTGCGGCCGCACCCGGTTCCGCGAGGCCATGCTGTTCACCCATCGCGGCCTCAGCGGCCCGTCGATCCTGCAGATCTCCTCCTATTGGCGCGAAGGCCAGGAGATCGAGGTGTCGATGCTGCCCGGCACCGACGCGTTCGACTGGCTGCGCGGCGCCCGCGCCGCGAACGGCCGCCAGGCCCTGCACACCGTGCTGGCCGAGGCGCTGCCGAAGCGGCTGGCGCAGACCATCGCGGAGGCCGAGGGCGCGGCGGGCAACCTCGCCGACCTCTCCGACAAGGTGCTGCGCCGGGTGGCGGATGCGGTGAATGGCTGGCGGGTGCGCCCGGCCGGATCCGAGGGCTACCGCACCGCCGAGGTGACGCTGGGCGGGGTCGACACCGCCGGCCTCGACTCCCGAACCATGGAGGCGAAGGCGGTGCCGGGCCTCTACTTCATCGGCGAGGTGGTGGACGTCACCGGCTGGCTCGGCGGCTACAACTTCCAATGGGCCTGGTCGTCGGGTTGGTGCGCCGGACAGGCCGTCTGATCACGCGCCCGGCGCGGCCGCCGCGAAGTCGCCGCGTATCGGCTGCCAGACGGTGACGCCGCGCTCCTGCCGCAGGACGTCCGGCAGCGCCGCGATATAGGCCTGGCGGTAATCGCGGGGGATCTGTATCTGGACCAGCTCATCGAGATCGGCCCAGGTCTCGTACAGCATGAACAGCGTCGGGTCGTCCGGCGACCGGTGCAGGACGGCATTGATGAAGCTCGGCTCGTGCCGCATTGCTTCGAGCACCGGCGTCAGCAGGTCCAGGAACTCGGCCTCGCGACCCGGCTTCACATGCAGGGTGACGATGAAGGCGACGGTGGTGTCGCCGGGCCGGGAGGTGGTGGACTGCAGCATCTGGCGCCTCCTGTGGCAGCGGCCGGCAGGATGCGGGCGCAGCCGTCCTGCGGTCGATGACCTCGGAGGTCATGGACCGTCACATCCGGAAGATCCGCTTGCCGTCGCCGGGGCGGGCCCAGCTTTCGGCGATGGCGCGCCCGGCATCCTCGAGCGGATGGACGCCGCCGAGCGGCACCCGTATCTCCGGCCGGGCGAAGACCTCGATCATCTCGCGCAGCATCGCCGCATCCTCCGGCGCCGGCGGGCCGAAGAAGTAGCGGTAGATGCTGGGCCGCAGCGTGACGCCGTTCAGCAGCAGGTCGAAATTGTGCAGCGTGAAGCTCTCCTCGCTCATGCCGCCGTTGATCACCACCCGGCCGCCGAAGGCCAGGCTGCGGATCAGCGTGCCGGTCGCCGGCCCGCCGACATTGTCGACCACGCCGTGCAGCCCGGCCCCACCGGTGACCGCCATCACCTCGGCCCGCAGATCCTGGTGGGACATGTCGATCACCGCCTCGGCGCCGAGCGCGCGCAGGTCGAGCTCCGGATGGGTGCGGCGGACGATCGCAAGCGTGCGGATGCCGCGCCGCCGGGCGAATTGCAGCACTAGGGTCGAGATCGTGGAGTAGCCGGCCGTCACCGCCAGCCACTGCCCGGCCGCGACCCCGGACTCCGCCACCAAATCCCAGGCGGTAATCGGGTTCATCAACTGCCCGGCCTTCTCTTCCGGCATGTCGGGCGGCAGCGGGATCAGGTACTCGGCGGGGACCGCCGCGTACTCCGCCCAGGTCCTCTCATGGCTGAAGGCCACCAGCGTGCCCGGCGGCAGCGCCACGCCCGGCCCCGCCTGTTCGATCACCCCGGCACCGTGGTTGCCGGCGATCTGCCGCGGGAAGCGCGGCTTCTTCGGCTCGGGATACAGGTTCTGGACGAACAGGAAGTCGCCCGGGTTGATCGAGGCCGCGACCATCCGCACCAGCGCCTCGCCCGGCCCGATCTCCGGCACCGGCACATCGGCCACATACAGCACCTCGGCCGGCAGGCCGATCCGGTCGAACACCACCGCTTTCATGCGAGCCTCCGTCATTCGCCGTCGACGAAGTCGCGCAGCAGCGCCACGGTCGCGTCCGGGGCCTCCTCCATCAGCCAGTGGCCGGTGCCGGGGATGACGACGGCCCGCACATCGGTGGCGACGCAGCGCATGAACACGGCGGGGTAGGGGCCGAAGGCGCGCTCGGCGCCCACCGCCAGCACCGGCATGGTCAGCTTGCGTCCCTCCGCCCCGGCATTCTGCCGGGCGTCCTCGGCGAAGGCGGCGAACTGGGCGAAGGCGGCGCGCATGCCGCCCGGCGCGGCGTATTGCGCGGCGTAGTGGTCGCGGACCTCGTCGCCGATCTGCGCCGGGTCGGCGACGAAGGCGTTCCAGAAATGGTCGAAATAGATGCGCTCGCGGCCGGCGACCAGGCGCTCGGCATCCGGGCCGCCGAAGTTCCAGTGCCACAGCGCCGGAATCGCCTTGACCTCCTCCCACGGGCCGACGCCGGGGATCGGCGCCTCCAGGAAGGCCAGGCGAGTGACCTTGCCGGGATAGCGCGCGGCATAGGCATAGGCGACGATGCCGCCGAGGTCGTGCCCGACCAGCGCGGCACGGTCGAAGCCCAGCGCCTCGACCACGGCGCGGATGTCGGCGGCCTGGGTCGCCTGGTCGTAGCCGCCGGCGGGACGGGACGACCGGCCCAGGCCGCGCAGGTCCGGCACGATCACGGTGTGGCCCGGCGCCAGCGCCGCCGCCAGCGGACCCCACATGTCGCCGCTCTCGGGATGGCCGTGCAGCAGCACGACCGGGTCGCCGGAACCGCCGAACTGCACGAAGATCTCGGCGCCGGGCACGGCGATCATCCGGCTCTGGAAGCCTGCCGGCAGGCCGGGTGGCTCGGCGCTGGCCGGCACCGGCGTGGACAGTGCGGCGGCCAGGATCGCGACGGGGAATCTGGTCATGGAGGCCTCGGAACAGGGGGGCGTTCCGAGACCCTAGAAGCGGGTGGCCAGCGGTTGAATTGGCAGGATTGACAATCTCTGTGCTAAATCTGCCGGATGACGATCAAACCGATCCATGTCGCGATCTGGCTGCCCGCCAGCTTCTACTCGGCGGTGGCGGCGACGCTGGTCGAGATGCTGGAGCTGGTGAACGCACTGCGGCGCGAGCCCGCCTTCAGCTTCGAATTCGTGGCCCGGGGGCCGGTCGCCGCCGCCAGCTCCGGCATCGCCTTCCCGGCCCGGCCGCAGCCGACGGCGCCGGTCGACGTGCTGGTGCTGCTGGCGATGCCGGGGCTGAACGTGCCGGAGATGCTGCTGGCGCTGGCGGAGGAAAGCGGCCACGCCCGGCCGCTGATCGAGCAGGCGCGACAGCAGGGCGCGATCATCGCCGCCCATTGCGGCGCCGCCTATTTCCTGGCCGATGCCGGGCTGCTCGACGGCCGCCGCGCCACCATCTCCTGGTGGCTGAAGGAGGATGCGCTGCGGCGCTTCCCGAAGGTGCGCTGGGACCCGTCGCGTCTGCTGCTGCGCCAGGACCGGATCTACAGCTGCGGCGGCGGCTTCTCCGGGCTCGAGCTGGCCACCGCCTTGCTGCGCGACCTCGGCTTCGCCAGGGAGGAGCGGATCGTGCGCAAGCTGCTGGTGCTGCCGCCGGCGCGCCGGTCGCAGACGCCCTACGAGTTCCCGCTCGACGAGGCGGCGCCCCAGCCGTTCCGCGATCGCCTGCTGGAGGTGGCGCGGGCCGATCTCCCGGCCCTCAGCCCCGACAGCCTCGCGGAGACGTTCGGCCTGTCGCCACGCACCTTGGCCCGGCGCTTCGCCGAGGAGCTGCAGACCACGCCGGGCCGCTGGATCCAGGACCGCCGCCTGGACGCCGCGCGCGACCTGCTCGAGCGCGGCGATCTCGGCGTCGCCGAGATCTGCTACCGGGTCGGCTACCAGGACGCGGCGTCGTTCAGTCGCCTCTTCTCCCGCCGCACCGGCCTGTCGCCCGGCGAATACCGCCGCCAGGCCCGCTGAGCCTCAATCCGCGAACACCCGGTCGCCCTGCTCGTCGATGATCTGCTGCGCCTTGGTCACCGAGAAGGCGGTGGCGTCGTCCTTGCTGGCATGCTTGTCGGCGCGGATGAAGCGGTGGATCTTGGTGCCCTCCGGGAAGTCCTTCTCGATCACGCCCGCGGTCTGGTACTGGCCGCCGGCCTGGAAGGGGGCGGGGCGGATGCGGAAGCCCTTGTACTCGACCGCCGGCCCGGCCGGGGCCTCGCCGGGAGCCGCCTCCTCGCGCTTGCCGCCGCCGAACAGGGATTTGAGGAAGGAGACCATCGTGCCGCCCGCAACTCAGGAAAGGGAAGGCGCAGCCTAGCCCGGATCGCGCCGCGGATCACGCTTTCACGGCGATGAGGTGCATGCTACAGCCATCCCGCCGTTATCCGGAGACCCGCGATGAGGACCGACTCCACCGCAACCCGCTGAGCCGCAGCAGCCATCCGGTTGTTGCGGCGCCCCCGATCATGGCCTTCCCAGTCCTGATGCGGACCGCCGCCGAATCCCTTTCCGCGGAGGTCTTCCCATGCCTGCACCCAGGCCATGGCCTTATTCCCTGGCAGCGACCCTGCTGCTCCTCTCCCCCTTCGACCTGATCGCCTCGCTCGGCATGGATGTCTACCTGCCGGTGGTGCCGCTGATGCCGGCAGCCCTGGCGGCGACGCCGACGCTGGTCCAGCTGACCCTCAGCCTCTATCTGCTGCTGCTCGGCTGCGGCCAGCTGCTGTTCGGGCCGCTGTCCGACCGCATCGGCCGGCGGCCGGTGCTGCTCGGCGGCACGCTGCTGTTCACCCTGGCCTCGGCCGGGCTGGCGCTGACATCCTCGGCCGGCCTGTTCCTGGCGCTGCGCCTGGTCCAGGCCGCCGGCGCCGCGGCCATGCTGGTCGCCACCTTCGCCACGGTGCGCGACGTCTACGCGACACGGCGCGAGGGCGCCGTGATCTACAGCCTGCTCGGCTCGATGCTGGCCTTCGTGCCGGCCTTCGGGCCGCTGCTCGGAGCCGGGGTCGACCACGGCTTCGGCTGGCGCGGCATCTTCTGGCTGCTCGCCGGGCTCGGAGCCCTCGCCGGGCTGCATGCGCTCCGGCGCTGGCCGGAGACGCGGCCCGAGGGCGGCGATGGGGTGCGGCTGCGCCATGTCGGCACGATCCTCGGCAGCGGGCCGTTCTGGACCTATACGCTCGGCTTCAGCGCGGCGATGGGCGCGTTCTTCGTCTATTTCTCGACCGCGCCCGCGGTGCTGATCGGCGGCCTCGGCCTCTCCTCGATCGGGTTCAGCCTGGCCTTCGGCACTGCCGCCCTGGTGATGATCGCGACTGCCCGCTTCGCCGGCCGCTTCACCGCGCGCTGGGGCCGGCGCGGCTGCCTGATCCGCGGCATGGCGCTGCTGCTGGCCGGGGCCGGGCTGCTGGCGCTGGGACAGGTCGCGGCAGGCCCGTCGCTGTGGCCCTTCCTCGGCCCGGTCTGGGTGATCTCGGCCGGGATCTCGGTCACCTGCGCCGTCACTGCCAACGGGGCGCTGCAGGGCTTCGGCCATGTCGCCGGCACCGCCACCGCCCTCTATGCGTGCCTGGAGGGGCTGATCGTCGGCGCCGCCGGCACGCTGGCGGTGCTGGCGCTGCCGGCCGGCATGGCGCTGGCCGGGTTCTGCGCCCTGGCGGCGCTGATCGTGACCGGCCTGGCGCTGCACCTGCCGGCCGAATGAAGGGAAGGGGCAGGCCCGGTGGACCCGCCCCGTTCCGTCACGCCGCCATCGCCGGCGCCTGGTCGATGAAGCCGGTAATGCCGGCCAGCAAGCCGCCGACGATCTCGCCGAAATCGGTGCCGGCGACCAGCGCCGGCGCGTCCTCCAGCCCCAGCTCCCAGCGGAAGCGGATACGGCCGTTGTGCTCGTCGACCGGGCCGATCCGACGGAAGCGGTTGCCGGGGAAGCGCTCCTGCACTGCCGCGATCATGGCGTCGATCCCGGCCCGGCCATCGCCCCGCATCATCGGGTCGAGATAGAAGGCTCCCTCGGTCCAGGTCGCGTCGATCAGGGCACGCCGGCGGCCGGCATGGGTCTCGTTCCAGATCGCGATGTAGCGGTCGACCAGTTCTGTGGCGGTGCTCATCTCGGGCTCTCCATCGGTGGTTGCGATGGCCCGATCCTGTCCGGCGCCGGGGACGAAAGCGATTACCTGCCAGGTCATGGATGCGCCGCCGCCCGCCGGCTATCGTCGGCACATGAACCGCAGCACAGCCCCCAGCTTCGGCGACCACCTGCGCGACTGGCGCCAGCGCCGCCGCCTCAGCCAGCTCGACCTCGCCTGCGAGGCCGACATCTCCACCCGCCACCTCTCCTTCATCGAGACCGGGCGGTCGCGGCCGAGCCGGGACATGGTGCTGCATTTGGCCGAGCGGCTGGAGGTGCCGTTGCGCGAGCGCAACACCCTGCTGGTCGCCGCCGGCTTCGCCCCGGCCTATCCGGTGCGGCCGCTCGACGATCCGGCGCTGGCCCTGGCCCGGCGGGCGGTGGAGCGGGTGATCGAGGCGCATGCGCCGAACCCGGCCCTTGCGGTCGACCGGCACTGGCAGCTGGTTGCCGCCAACGCCGCGGTGCCGCTGCTGCTGGATGGGGTGTCGCCGGCGCTGTTGCAGCCGCCGGTCAACGTGTTGCGGCTCGGCCTGCATCCGGACGGGCTGGCGCCGCGTATCGTCAACCATGCCGAGTGGCGCGGCCATCTGCTCGAGCGCTTGCAGCGCCAGGTCGAATCGGCCGGCGACCCGGTGCTGGTCGAGCTGCTGGCGGAGCTGCGGGCCTACCCCGCCCCGCCCGCCACGATCGCGACGCTGGCCCCGCCGGAGGAGGCGCATCCCGACGTGGTGGTGCCGTTCCGCCTCGCGACCGCGTCCGGGATTCTCTCCTTCCTGTCGACCACCACCGTGTTCGGCACGCCGGTCGACGTCACCCTGTCCGAGCTGGCAGTGGAATCCTTCTTCCCGGCCGATGCCGCCACCGCCGAAGCGCTGCACCGGACCGGCGCCGGCAACGCTTCGTAACAAAATTGTCCTCGGCTTGTATTTGACATAATTCCCGTAACCGGGTCACATGGCCTGAGACCTCCTTGGAAGGGGAGCCAGCCGATGCGACGGGTGTTGAACTGGATGCGGCTTCTGGCAGCCGCCATGGGCGACGACGACGGGCATGAGCGCGAGTTGCACGCGGCGCTGCGCAAGGCGAATCGCGCCCCGCATCGCTGCCGGCGCCCGCTTCCCGACCCCGAGGTCTGATCACAGCCCTCCCGGTTCCTTCCTCTCCGCGAACGGTTTCCGCACGCGTTTCCGCGCGATGATCTGATCCAGCGTCGCCGGCCTCAACTCCTGCACATCGACTCCGACATCGTATTGCCGCGTCGCCGGCGTCAGCCGGCCATGCGAATGGCCGTGCAGGTTCACCGATCCGCGGCCGATCTGGTTCCAGGTGCGGAACGCGTAGTGGCACAGGATCAGGTGCTGCCCGTCGATCTTCAGCTCGGCATAGGCCTGCACCGACTCCCAGCCCGGCGCCGCCAGCGTCCCCGGGCCGTCATTGTTGCCGCTGATCAGGTGCTTGCGGCCGTTCAGCCGGCCCAGCAGCGCCGCCACAGCCTCCGGCGGCGGGCCTAGCGCAAAGTCGCCCAGGTGCCAGACCTCGTCCTCCGGCCCCACGGTCTCGTTCCACAGCGCGATCAGCGCCTCGTCATGCTCGGCGACGCTCGGGAAGGGCCGCCGGTCGATCCGCAGCACGCGCGGATCGCCGAAATGGGTGTCGCTGGTGAAGTAGACGGTCATGCCGGCATTCTGACCATGAAAGCCGGCATCAGGCCATTGACGGCGCCGCCGCACTCCCCGATCCTGCGGGGATGAACGCAGTCCGCAACAGTTCGCTGCACCTGCGACGCCGGGTCCGTCCGGCGGCGGGCGTGCTGCGCGTTGAGGAAAAGGTGTCTTCGAGGGCCTAGGCCCGGATCGTCACGCCCCCTCGCGTTCACCAGCCCGCCGCGGATCTCCCCGGCGGGTTTTTTGTTGCCTCCCCACCGCTCACGAAAGGATCTGGGTCATGAACCCGCCCGCTTCCGGCAGGGTGCCGTATCTCCGGCTTGTGCCGCCGATCGAGACGCCGCTGCGTCCGGTCCGCCTCGGCCTGTGGCTGCGCGTCGTCCTCCTGGTCGAGACGCTGCGCCGCCGCCGGAGCCGTGCCCTGTCGGTGGAGCGGCTGAACGACCATGAGCGCCGCGATGTCGGGCTGCAGCCGGATCGCCCGGCGCCGCATCCCCGCGACCTGATCCTGTGGCTGTGAATCGCAGGTTGGGTTCGCCTCCGCGAACCCAACATGCGACGGCGGCTGCTATTACGCCG
>NZ_JASATH010000172.1:0-17673 GCF_038440215.1 Inquilinus sp. OTU3971
TCAGCGCTCTCAACAACACCGGAAACCTGTCAACGATGTATCCGGTCTATAGTGTCAACGATCTCTCCGGTTGCACAAGGAAGGAAGGGCTTCGACTGGTTCAGAGGCAGGCGGTGCGCCTACTTCATCGTCGGCATCACGAATTCGGCGCCGGCGCGGATGCCGGTGGGCCAGCGGGTGGTGATGGTCTTCAGCCGGGTGTAGAAGCGCACGCCCTCGGGCCCGTGCATGTGGTGGTCGCCGAACAGCGACGACTTCCAGCCGCCGAAGGAGTGGAAGGCCATCGGCACCGGGATCGGCACGTTGATGCCGATCATGCCGACCTGGATCTGGTGCGCGAACTCACGCGCGGCGTCGCCGTCGCGGGTGAAGATCGCCGTGCCGTTGGCGAATTCATGGCCGTTGATCCAGCCGGCCGCGGTCTCGTAGTCCGGCGCGCGGACGACCGACAGCACCGGCCCGAAGATCTCCTCGCGGTAGATCTTCATGTCGGTGGTCACGTGGTCGAACAGCGTGCCGCCGATGAAATAGCCGTCCTCATAGCCCTGGCGGCGGAAGTCGCGCCCGTCGACCACCAGCTTCGCGCCCTCGGCGACGCCAGAGTCGATATAGCCGCGCACCTTGTCGAGATGCTGCCGGGTGACCAGCGGCCCCATCTCGGCCTCCGGGTCGGTGCCGGGACCGATCGCCAGGGCGCGGACCCGCGGCTCCAGCCGCGCCAGCAGGGCCTCGGCGGTCTTCTCGCCGACCGGCACGGCGACCGAGATCGCCATGCAGCGCTCGCCGGCCGAGCCGTAGGCGGCGCCCATCAGCGCGTCGACCGCCTGGTCGAGATCGGCGTCCGGCATCACGATCATGTGGTTCTTGGCGCCGCCCAGCGCCTGGCAGCGCTTGCCGGTGCGCGCCGCGGTCTCGTAGATGTACCGCGCGATCGGGGTGGAGCCGACGAAGCTGATCGCCGAGATGTCGGGGTCGAACAGCAGCGCGTCGACCGCCTGCTTGTCGCCATGCACGACGCTGAACACGCCGTCGGGCAGCCCGGCCTCCTTCAGCCAGTCGGCCAGCAGCAGCGAGGCCGAGGGGTCGCGCTCCGACGGCTTCAGGATGAAGCAGTTGCCGCAGGCCAGCGCCACCGGAAACATCCACATCGGCACCATGGCCGGGAAGTTGAACGGGGTGATGCCAGCGACGATGCCGAGCGGCTGGCGCAGCGCGTGGCTGTCGACCCGGGTGCCGACATTCTCGGTGAACTCGCCCTTCAGCAGCTGTGGTGCTGCGGTGGCGAACTCGACCACCTCGATGCCGCGCTGGACCTCGCCGCGGGCGTCGCTCAGCACCTTGCCGTGCTCGGCGGTGATGGCGGCGGCCAGCTCGTCGGTGCGCTCCTCGAGGATGCGCAGGAAGCGGTTGAGGATGCGGGCGCGGCGCAGCGGCGTGGTGCCGGCCCAGCCGGGGAACGCCTCGCGCGCGGCGGCGACCGCGGCGCGGACATCGTCGACCGAGGCCAGGGCGACGCTGCCGCTCTGCTGGCCGGTGGCCGGGTTGAAGACCGGGGCGGTGCGCCCGCTGCTGCCCCCGAACCGGCGGCCGGCGATGAAATGATGGATCTCGGTCGGCATGGTCGTCTCCTCCACTGCTGCCGCCACCTTCCCGCTTTACCCGGCACGCATCAACGCACAGGATCGAGCAACCGTTGTGCGGAAATTGAAGCCATGGACTGGGACCATCTGCGTGTCTTCCTGGCGGTCGCCCGGCACGGCCAACTGCTGGCCGCGTCGCGCAAGCTGGGGCTGAACCACGCCACCGTGGCGCGGCGGCTGGATGCGCTGGAGGCCGATCTGGGCACGGTGCTGTTCGACCGGCGGCCGGCCGGGTCGGTGCTGACCCAGGCCGGCGAGCGGCTGCTGCCGGTGGCCGAGGGCATCGAGACGGCGCTGCTGGGCGCGGCGGAGGGGCTGCGGACCGACGAGGCCGAGGTGGCGGGCACGGTGCGCATCGGCGCGCCGGACGGCCTCGGCAACCATTTCCTGGCGCGGGAGCTGGGGCGCTTCGCCCGGCAGTATCCGAGCCTGACGGTCGAGCTGGTGCCCCTGCCCCGCAGCTTCTCGCTGTCCCGGCGCGAGGCGGATCTCGCGATCGGGCTGGACCGGCCGGTGGAGGGCAGGCTGATCGTGTCGCGCCTGACCGATTACAGCCTCGGGGTCTATGCCGCGGCCGACTATCTCGCCACCGCCGGCACGCCCCGGGGTGCGGAGGAATTGGCCGAGCATGTCGTGGTGACGGGGGTCGAGGACTACGCCTATGCCCCGGCGCTGGACTACGCCTGGGCGCTGGAGGACCGGTCGACCCGGCGCTTCCGCTGCGCCAGCGTCACCGGGCAGATGGAGGCGGTGCGGGCCGGAATCGGCATCGGCGTGCTGCACGATTTCGCCGCCGCCGACATGCGCGGGCTGGTGCGGATCCTGCCGGAGATGGGCTTCCGCCGCAGCTATTTCATGCTGTCGCATCCGGACAGCGCCGGGCTGCGGCGGGTGGCGCTGTGCCGGCAGTTCATCGCCCGCCGCTTCGAGGAGGAGCGGCGGCGCTTCCTGCCGGTGTGACCGGAAAACGGTCCGGACAGGCTGCCCCACCGCAGCCTGTCCGGAGGCCCGGGCGGGGCCGACTAGCGGCTCGCCACCCTGGTGCAGGCGTTCTGCCCGTCCAGCGACCGCAGATAGGCGGTCACGGCCGCGACGTTGCCGGCACCGATCTTGCCGCCATGCACCGCGCTGAGGTTCGGGCGGAACACATCCGCCAGCGTCGCCGCCTGGCCGTTGTGGAAGTACGAGGAGGACTGCCACAGGCCGGTCAGCGTCGGGGTGTCGAAGCCGATACCGGCGAGCGGCTGGCCCGATCCCGTGCCGGAGGACGGCTGGACCGTCCCCACGTCGTGGCGCTGGTTGTCCTGGCTGACGGCGGTGCCGTGGCAGGTCGTGCAGCTCGCCGTCTGGAACACCTGCTCACCCCGCTTGGCCTCCGCGGTCAGGCATCCTTGCGCGGTCCGGTACGGGCTGCGCTGGAAGGTACTCAGCGACGTGACATAGGCCGCGAGATTGTCGAGGTCGGCGCTCTTCCCGGCCTTCTTCGGGCCCAGCGGGTTGATGGTGGCGGCATAGTCGGCGTCGCTCATGAAGCCCGCGCCTTCGAACTCGTCGCGGATGTCCTTCTCGAAGTCCTGGAGCTCGTCGAAATTCGCCGTCCAGTGCAGCTTGCCCATGGCCGGCCCAACGCCCTGCCGCCCCTGCAGCGAGATGGTGCGGCGCAGCCCCTCGCCGCGCTGGGTGAAGTCCCAGACCATGCCGTCGCTGTCGCCGTCGACATGGCAGCTGGCGCAGGAGATGTAGCTCTCGCTGCTCATCCGCGGGTCGGCGGCGTTGTAGAAGATCCGCTTGCCGGCCAGCACGGCGGTCGGCAGCGGCTCGGTCGCCACGGTGGCGATCACCGTCGGGGCCGGGGTGATGAAATCCTCGCCGGTCAGCACCTTGCCGATGTCATGCACGGTGACGCGGCGGTCGAGGAAGGCGTTGACGAACAGGCGCTTCCTCGTCGCGTCGAGATAGAGGCCGTGCGGCGTCCGGGCCGTGCCGGCGACCGACCCGACCACCGCGCGGCGGTAGGGATCGACGATCTCCACGCTGTTCGACTCCATCTCGGCGACGAACAGATAGTTGCCGGAGGGCGCGAAGATCGCGGCACGGGCCGGCGCCCGGTTGTTGAAGTCGATCTGCTCGGCGAAGACCTCCCTGCCCTGCGCCAGGTCGAGCTGGGACAGGATCGAGCGCACGGTGGTGTCGGCCTTCAGGTCGATCTGCTTGCGGTAGCGCCCCTGGACGATGTTGTCCTTCTTCGACGGCAGGACGGCGCGCCGCCCGTCCGGCGCGATCACGACCTGGTTCATGTAGTTGGCGACGCCCGGCGCCGCGGCCTCGGTGGCCGGCGTCGTCGTGTCCACCGGCAGCGCGATCACGGTCGCGGTGCCGAGGGTGGCGAGGTCGACCTTGTAGACCTCGCCCTGCGTCATCTTCGAGCGGAAGCGGGTGACATAGGCCGTCTTGGAGTCCGCGCTGACGGCGATGCCGCGCACGTCGCCGCCGCCCGGCAACGTCACCCGGCCGGTGATCGCCCCGGTGGACGGGTTGAACACCGCCAGCACCGACTTGCCGGCCAGGGTCAGCAGCCCCTTGGCGCCGTCCGGCGTGAACACCACGCCATAGGGCGCGCTGCCATAGTCCAGCGGGAAGGTGCTGACGGCCTTGGTCAGCGGGTCGATGCGGAGCAGCTTGTCGTCGCCCTGCACCGCGACCCAGAGCTTGCCACCCGGCCCGAGGGCCAGGGTCTTCGGCTCCTTGCCGACCGCCAGCTGCCAGCTCTTGGTCAGGGCCGCGGCGTCGATCGCGGCGATGGTCCCGGCATCGGGGTCGAGGGCATAGACCGCCGTGGCGTTGCCGACGATGTTGCTGGTGTGGGTCGGGGCCACGGCCGTGACCGGATGGATCACGCTCTGCAGGAAGGAGAAGGACGTCTCCGTCCCGTCCTCGGTCACAACCGTCACCGACACGGTGTAGTTGCCCGGCGCCGGGTAGGTGTAGCGCGCGATCGGGCTGGCCGCGGTGGTGGTGACCGGCGCGCTGCCGTCGCCGAAGTTCCAGACGTATTTCGCGCCGCTGAGGCCCAGCGCGGCCGGGTCGAGCGCGACCGCCTTGGCGACCTGCTGCTGCGGCAGCACCGCCGGGCGCGGGTTGAAGATGCCGTCGACCTCGGCGTCGGTCAGCACCCGCTTGTACACCCGCACATCCGACAGGATGCCCTTGAAGGCGACCGGGTTGCCCTGGATCTGGCCCAGCATCTGCAGCTTGTCGAACAGCCCCAGCACCCCCGCTGTGCCGGTCGAGGCGACCTTGGCGCCGTCGATATACATCGCCTGCGCGCCGGTCACGGCGTCGCGGGTCATGGCGACCTGGTGCCACTGCCCGTCATTGATCGGCGCCGCCGACCGGGTGACCGGATTGGCGGCGCTGCGGTCGCCGACGGAGAGGTTCAGATGGCCGGCAGCGTCGATCCAGCCCCAGAACACATCGTTGGCGCCGCCGACCTGGTCGCGCCCGAAGATGCCCGGCGCCTGCCACGGGTTGCTGTTGCCGATCTGGCTGGTCTTGAGGCGGAAGCTGACGGTCGCGGTGCCGCCCAGGGCCTCGGCGATGGTGTCGCTCTCCAGCTCGACGCCGGTGGTCCGCGGCGTGAAGTCCAGGCCGCCGTCGGCATAGCTGTCCTGGCTGCTGGCCCTGCCGTCATTGCCGCCGGCCACGTCGGTCAGGGTGGAGGCCAGCGGCCAGCGGTTGACATAGGAGGTCGGGACCGCCTGGCTGCCGGTGGTGAAGCTGGAGACGAATTCTGTGGCCAGGCCGTTGCCGGCGTAGTCCCTCACGCCGCCGGCCGTCAGCACCACCTCGTATTCGGTGTTGAGCTGCAGCGGCTGGGCCGGGGCGAAGTTGACGATGCCCAGCTGCACGCTGTAGGTGCCGGCCAGCGCCGTCCCGCCCTTGGGCCGGACGATGAAGGTGCCGGCATTGACCGTCTCCGGCAGGATGCTGTCGGACAGCGCCAGGCCGACCCGCGACGTCGTCGCCTGGCGCAGCAGGCCGTTGCCGGGCGAGACGGTCAGCACCGCCGGCGGCGTCGTGTCCGGGGCCTTCTGGTGCGGCCGGAACGCCGTGTTGGTGCCGTGGTCGCTGCCGACGAAGACCAGGTTGCCGAACATCGCCACCTGGCCGAGATCCGGGTCGCGGTTGCCGCGCGGCGGTACGGTGACGTTGTCCGCCACCCGCTCGGACCGCCCGATCTCCGGATAGGAGGCGGGGTTGGTCACGTCCAGCTTGAAGATGTAGCGCTGCGCCCCGACGATCAGATGGTCGTCCTGGGCGGCGCAGTAGAGCCCCTCCTCGATCGGGGTGGTCTCGTTCTCGATCTTGACCTGGCGCAGGTTCGAGAGGTCGTAGCCCGCCATCTTGCCGTCGCCGTTCCGCCCGGAGGTGTAGAGCTTCCGGCCGTTGAAGCAGGTGGCGTAGTAGTTCGGCAGGGTGGTCTTGCCGCCGATCAGCGTCGGGTTCAGCGGGTCGGAGATGTCGAGGCTGGCGAAGCCCGACGTCGTCTCCATCGAGGTCAGCACCATCTCGTTGCCCATGGCGAAGACCGGGCCGGCGCGGAAGCCGCCCAGCTCGCCCAGCGGCACCGGATTGGCCCGGCCGTTGCCGCGGTCGGCGATCCTGGCATTGGCCGGATCGCTGGCGTCGACGATGAACATGCCGCGGCTGGCCGAGGCGACGTAGAGATACGGGGCCTGCCAGTACATCTGCCAGTTCACGTTCTCGTAGTCGCCGGCGTTCACGCCGGGCAAGGCCAGCTTCTTGACCTGCTTGATGTCGTTGATGTCGGTGAAGTCCCAGAACTCCACGCCGTAGATGCTGGGCAGGGCGATGTAGTCCTTGCCGCCGATCGTGGCCTGGCCGAAGGCGTGCGGCTCGCGGAACTCCTTGGTGCGGCCGTCCGGCTCGTAGATCGTCTTGACCAGCTTGATGTCGCGCGGGTTGCTGACGTCGTAGATCAGGAAGCCGCCGGTCGCCTCGCCGCTGTCCGGCGCGAACAGGGTCACGAAGTAGCCGTTGTGCATGACCCCGACATTGGTGCCGTAGGGCTTCTGCGGGCTGGTGTTGCCGGGAATCGTGTACTGGATGACCGGGATGCCGTTGGTGTTGGTGGCGGTGTTCCACTTGATCGTCGAGATCTCGCGGAACAGCTCGGCATCGGTGTAGGTGAGATTCCCCAGGCCCGGGCCTTCGAGGGGGAGAGGATCTTGCGCGGAGGCCGGCAGGCCGGGAGCCAGAGACACGGAGACCAGGCCGGCCAGGAGGGCCAGTCGACAGGCGTTCATTTTCTCCCCCTTCTTCCTTATTCCTGCTCTGCCGTCGAAGCTGCGGCCTCTCAGGTGGAGCAGGTATACGCGTCCAGTCCTATTAACGATGAAGTGTCCTACCGGGCGTGTCAATAAATCTCAAATATTGAAATATCTTTCAAATACCGCCTTTACAGACCAACAGCCGCTAACAACGGCTAACGGGCAAATCTCCGGGCCACCGCCCACATCACGGCTCAGGACCACCCATCCCTGGCGGCCTGAGCCCCGGAGACCCAAGATGCTGCTGTTTCTGCTGGCCTATCTCGGCGGCGTGCTGACCATCGTCAGCCCCTGCATCCTGCCCGTCCTGCCCTTCGTCTTCGCCCGAGCGGACCGGCCGTTCCTGAGCAACGGGCTGCCGATGCTGATCGGCATGGCCCTGACCTTCGCCGCCGTCGCCACCCTGGCCGCGGTGGCCGGCGGCTGGGCCGTCGCCGCCAATGAATGGGGCCGCATCGCCGCGATCGCACTGCTGGCGCTGTTCGGGGCGACGCTGCTGGTGCCCCGCCTGGCCGACCGGCTGACGCGGCCCCTGGTCGTGCTCGGCGGCCGGCTGTCGCAAGCAGCCGAGGATGTCGGCGCGCGACGCTCTCCGGTGTCGGCGTCGCTGCTGCTGGGCGTCGCCACCGGCCTGCTGTGGGCCCCCTGCGCCGGGCCGGTGCTGGGGCTGATCCTGACCGGCGCCGCCCTGAACGGCGCCAATCCCCAGACCTCGCTGCTGCTGCTGGCCTACGCCCTGGGCGCGGCCACCTCCCTGGCCCTGGCGCTGCGGGCCTTCGGCCGCATCTTCGCGGCGGTGAAGTGGTCGCTCGGCGCCGGCGAATGGATCCGCCGCGGCCTGGGGGCGGCGGTGCTGGCCGCGGTCGCGACCATCGTCCTCGGCCTCGACACCGGCCTGCTAACCCGGGTGTCGCTGGCCGGCACGACGTCGATCGAGCACGGGCTGATCGACCGCCTGCAACCCGTGGTGACGAAGACCGCCGGCCAGCCGGCCCCGCTGCCGGTCGTCGGCTTCTTCCCTCCCCTGGCCGGTGCGACCGACTGGCCGAACTCGCCGCCGCTGACCCGGGAGGGGCTGCAGGGCAAGGTCGTGCTGGTGCAGTTCTGGACCTATTCCTGCATCAACTGCCTGCGCACCATCCCCTATGTCCGCGCCTGGGCCGAGAAGTACAGGGACCAGGGGCTGGTGGTGATCGGCGTGCATTCCCCCGAATTCGCCTTCGAGCGCAATATCGACAATGTCCGCAAGGCGATCGCCGGCCTGGACATCGGCTACCCGGTGGCGATCGACAACAATTACGCGGTGTGGCGGGCCTTCGGGAACCAGTACTGGCCGGCGCAATACATCATCGACGCCCAGGGCCGGATCCGGCACGAGCATTTCGGCGAGGAGGGCTATGACGAGTCGGAGCGGGTGATCCAGCAGCTGCTGGCGGAGGCCGGGCACGCCGATGCCGGCGGCGGGCTGGTCGCGGTCAGCCCCGCCGGCGTGGAGGTTGCCTCGGACACCAACGACGTCGGGTCGCCCGAGACCTATGTCGGCTTCAGACAGGCGGAGAGATTCGTCTCGCCCGGCGGCGCGGTGCCGAACGCCAGCCATGTCTACGAGGCCGGCACGCCGCGGCTGAACCAATGGGGCCTGGCCGGCGACTGGACGATCGGCGGCGAGCGGGCCTCACTGAACCAGGCGGGCGGCGGCATCGTCTACCGCTTCCACGCCCGCGACCTGCACCTGGTGCTGGGGCCGGGGCCGGACGGCAAGCCGGTGCGGTTCCGCGTCACCATCGACGGCGCGGCGCCGGGCGGCAGCCACGGCACCGACACCGATGCCGAGGGCCAGGGCATCGTGACGGAGCACCGCCTGTACCAGCTGGTGCGGCAGGACGGCCCGGTCGCCGACCGCAGCTTCGAGATCCGGTTCCTGGATCCCGGCGTCCAGGCCTATGCCTTCACCTTCGGATAGGCGGCTGCGCGGAGTCAGATAACGAAGTCGAAGCGGCCGAACCTTCCGTCCTGCACCTCGGTGACAGCCAGAACGAGGCGCTCGTCGAACAGGCCGTCGCGCCGGTTCCCGGGCTCGCCGGGGAAGAACAGCTGCGTGGTCAGGATCGATCCGCCCGCCCGCTGCACCTTGAAATGATAGTGCCGGGTGCGGCCGGGATAGAGGGCCGGCACGATGGTGGCGAACCACCACCGGCCGGCGTCATCGCTGAACTGGCGGCCGCGGAACCGGAATCCGGCGTTGTCGTAGCGGCCGGCCGCATCGGCGTGCCAGATCTGCACCAGCACGTTGGGGATCGGCCGGCAATCGGCATCCAGCACCAGGCCGGCGACGGTGATCCGCTCGCCGGAGGGGGCGCCCGCAGCCAGGTCCCACGTCAAAGGGGCATCGGGCTTGAAGAAGGGCCCTTCCGAGCTCGCCGGCGTGGCGTCGTCATCGTCGCAGGCCGGCGTCGGCAGCAACCGCGCCGGCGGCGACTGCGCCGCAGCCGGGCTGCCGGCCAGGAACGGCAGGGCAGAGGCGGACAGAAAGGTCGCGAGGACGGTCCGGCGCGTCGGCTGCATCATGATCTTCCTCCTCCGGCAGGCGCCGGTTCCTCAGAAGATGGGCTGGCCGGCAAGTCCGGGGAAGGTGTCGCCGCCGAATCCCGCTTCAGGCGGCACCGAGTTGCTTCACCCAGCCGGCGAGAGCCTGCAGCTCCTCCAGCGCGACGGGATCGCGGCCCGCGCCCTTGAGGAAGCCGTGGTCCTGGCCGGCGGCCACGACGAAGCGGCTGTCGGTGCGGGAGCCGAGGCGCTGGAACAGCAGGGCGGAATCGTCGAACACCGCGTCCAGCTCCGCCGCCAGGACATAGGCCGGCAGGGCGACCTCGCCGGCGAAGGCCAGGGGCCAGATGTCCTCCACCAGCGGGCCGAGGCGCCGGTACATGATCGACAGCGTTTCCGCATCCAGCCCGTTTTCCGCCGTGCCGTGGCGGGCGATGCTGCCGCCCTCGATGCCGCCGAACCCGCCATACAGCAGGGCCAGCCCGGCGACACGGGCCCGCATTCCGGGACCGAGCCCCCGCAACCCCCACAGGGCGACGCAGGCCCCGGCGCTGTCGCCGGCCAGCACGAGCCTGTCCGCGCCGATCGTGACGAGGGCCGCGCAGGCCGCGACCGCGTCGTCGCGCTGGGCCGGGAACGGATGCTCCGGCGCCAGGCGGTAGCGCGCCGACAGCACCCGCATCCCGGTCAGCTTCGCCAGCCAGCCGGTAACGCAGCGATGGGTCGTGGGGCTCCCCGCCACGAAGCCGCCGCCGTGGAAGTAGAGGAGCGCGGCATCCGGCAACGGATCCGGCGGCGTGAACAGCAGGCCACCGCGGAAGGCGCCCGCCTCCTCCACCACCGTCTCGTGAACATCGTCAGGCAGCGGGCCGGCCCGCTCCTCGGCATCCCGGGCATGATGCGCCCGCAACTCCGCGGGACTCGATGTGGCCCATGACACGCTCATGCGACGCCATCCGGACTGGGGACGTTGACCGCGCCGTCGCCGGGCGGAACACTGTCCGACAGGGATGCAACGACCAGCGCCGGGGACGCAATGTGAATCAGCCACCGGCGCCGCGCGGGCGCGCACAGCAGGGGACGCCGATCACCTTCGCCGTCCTGGTCTTCCCCGGCTTCCCGACCATGGCCTTCAGCTCGGTGATCGAGCCGCTGCGTGCCGCCAACATCCTGGCCCGGCGCGAGTGCTACCGCTGGATCGCCGTCGGCCTGTCCGGCGGCAAGGTCCGGGCGTCGAACGGCTTCACCATCGAGCCGGTGCTGGGCGCGCGCGAAGCACCGCTGGTCGACCGCATCGTGGCGTGCTCGGGCGGCGACGCGGACCATGTCGTGGCCGAGCACGCGGTCGCCTGGATCCGCCGCAACCTGCGGGCCGGGGCCTGGATCGGCGCGGTCGCCGATGCCGCCTTCTTCCTGGCCCGGGCCGGGCTGCTGGACGGCCATGCCTGCACCCTGCACTGGACCAGCCAGCCGGCCTTCACCGAGGCCTTCCCGGAGATCGAGCTGCGCCGCGACCTCTACGTCATCGACCGCAAGCGCTTCACCTCGGCCGGCGGCGTCGGCAGCCTGGACATGATGCTGGACATCATCGCCACGGATTGCGGGGCGGAGCTGGCGGCAGGCGTCGCCGAATGGTTCGTGCACAGCCCGCTGCGGTCCAGCGTCGACCGCAAGCTGATGCCGCTGCGGCTGCGCACCGGCATCCAGGACGAGCTGGTGCTGTCGGCGATCGCGATCATGGAGGAGGCGGTGGAGGACCGGCTGCGGATGACTGGGCTGGCCGGCCGCCTCGGCGTCTCCGCCGACCGGCTGGAGCGCGCCTTCCGCACGGCGGCCGGCACCTCCCCCGGTGCCTATTATCGCCGGCTGCGGCTGCGGCGGGCGGCGGACCTGCTGGCCCATTCCACCCTGCCGGTGCGCGACGTCGCCCTGGCCTGCGGCTTTTCCGACATGTCCAGCTTCGCCCGGGCGTTCCGCGAGCAGGAGGGCGTCTCGCCCCGGGCAGCCCGTCGCGGCTGACCTCGCCGGTCAGTCGGAAGGATTGCGGAAATCCGCATGGATTTTGCGGATTTCCGCACGAACTGCGTCTGCCGGGCGTCGCATCCTGAGCCCAACAGGGAGACGCGAATGAGCATCGTGGTGTTCAACCCCGACAGCGTCGAGGACGTCGATTTCGCCGAGCGGATGCGCCACCCGGCCACCGCGGACGCCGCCGTCGGCATGTGGCTGTCGGACACCGAGCCGTCCTATGTCGACGTCCACGCGCTGCGCCAGGGCCGCCTCGCCCGGCTGCGCCGCTGGATGGCCGAGTCCGGCTACGGCGCGGTGGTGCTGTTCGACCCGTACAACCAGCGCTACGCCACCGGATCGCGCAACATGTTCGGCTACTTCCTGCGCAATTCTACCCGCTACTTCTTCGTGCCCGCCGTAGGCCCGATCGTGCTGTTCGAATACCCGCAGAGCTATCACGTCTCGACCGTGCTCGACACGGTGGACGAGGCGCGGCCGTCGAAGCTGGTCTGGTCATCGGTGTCGAACCGCGACGGCGAGAGCGCCGGCGCCTTCGCCGACGAGATCGCCGAGCTGCTGCGGGCCCATGGCGGCGGGTCGATGAAGATCGGCCTCGACCGCTGCAACCACCTGCATGCGCTGGCGCTGGAGAAGCGCGGCTGCACCGTCACCGACTGCCAGGGCGAGATCCTGGCCGTGCGCGCGGTGAAGACGGTGGAGGAGATCAAGTGCCTGCAGGCCTCGATGGCCGGGGCCGAGGCCGCGGTCGCCGCGGTGCGCGAGGCGATCAGGCCCGGCATCTCGGAAAACGAGCTGTTCGCCATCATGTATCATGAGGTGATCCGCCAGGGCGGCGAGTTCATCGAGACCCGCCTGCTGACCTCCGGCCAGCGCACCAACCCCTGGTTCAGCGAGGCCGGCGGCCGCAAGGTCCGGCCGGGCGAGCTGGTGGCCCTCGATACCGACACGATCGGCTGCTACGGCTACTATTCCGACTTCTCCCGCACCTTCCGCTGCGGGCCGGGCCGGCCCTCCGATTACCAGAAGATGCTGTACCGGATGGCGCATGACCAGATCCGGCACAATATCGGCATCGTCAAGCCGGGCATGGCGTTCGGCGAGGTGGCGGAGAAGGCCTGGAAGATCCCCGACCGCTTCGTCGAGCAGCGCTACACCTCGGTCATGCACGGAGTCGGCATGCATGGCGAGACGCCGTTCATCGCCCATGCCATGGACTACGAGACCTATGGCCGGGAGGGACATCTGCTGCCCGGCATGGTGGTCAGCGTCGAGAGCTATGTCGGCGAGAAGGGCGGCCGGGAGGGCGTCAAGCTGGAGGACGAGATCCTGATCACCGAGACCGGCATCGAGCTGCTGTCGCGCTTCCCCTATGAGGACGAGTTCCTGGACGGGGAAGTCTGATGCGGACGGCCCTGACCATCGAGCCTAGCCGGGCGGCGGCGCTGTTCGTCGACCTGCAGGAGGAGCACCGCCGCGACCGCCGCTACCTGGTCGAAGGCTTCGACGCACTGATCGGCAACATCCAGCGGCTGCAGCGGGTGGCGCGGACGGCCGGCGTCCCTGTGCTGCACTCCGCCTATGTCGTCGACCAGGCGGCGCAGCGGGCGAAGCCGTTCCACCCGGTGATGGCGGATGGCAGCTCGGCCTTCAGCGACGCCGACGACCCGATGTCGGAGATCTGCGCCGAGGTCGGCCCGATCGACCGCGAGCCCGTTCTGGTGAAATCGGATGCCAGCGCTTTCGCCGGCGGCGGGCTGGCCGAGCGGCTGGCGGCGCTGGGCACCGAGTGGCTGTTCGTGGCCGGGGTGTGGACCGAGGCCTGCATCGCCGAGACGGTGCGGGACGCGGTCGGGCACGGCTTTCGCGTCGCCCTGATCAAGGATGCGTGCGGCAGCGGCAGCACGGCGATGCACCAGACCGCCATCCTCAACCTCGCCAATCGCCTCTATGGCGGCGCGGTGGTCGACACCGAAGGCGCCTGCCGGCTGATGGAAGGCGGGACGATCGAGGCCTGGCGGGTGCAGGGATCGGTGCCGCTGCGCTTCACCTACGACAATGCGGCGAGGCTCTATCTCGACCTCTGACGGCGGGGCAATCACGGGATCGCGGCCTGATGGACACGCTCACCTTTGCCTACGACAACCTGGACGTGATCGCGGCGCGGGCGCTGGAGCACGTGTCGATCGTCGCCGTCGCGGTCTCGATCGCGATCGTCACCGCCGTCCCGATCGGCATCGCCATCACCCAGTCCAGGCGGGCCGCGGACATCGTCCTGTACCTCGCCTCGATGATGATCACGGTGCCGTCGGTGGCGCTGTTCGGGCTGATGATCCCGCTCCTGTCGCCGATCGGCCACGGCATCGGCACTGTCCCGGCCGCGATCGCGATCATCCTCTATTCGCAGCTGCCGATCATCCGCAACACCTACACCGCCATCGTCGATGTCGACCCGGCGCTGCGCGAGGCCGGCATCGGCATGGGCATGAGCGCGGCGCAGCGGCTGCGCCAGGTCGAGATCCCGCTGGCGATCCCGGTGATCATGGCCGGCATCCGCACCGCCGCGGTGATGAACATCGGGGTGACGGCGATCGCCGCCTATATCGGCGCCGGTGGCCTGGGCACCTTCATCGCCCGCGGCATCAGCCAGTCGGACCCGCGGCAGCTGATCACCGGCGCGGTCGCGGTGTCGCTGCTGGCGATCGCGGTCGACCTGCTGCTGGCGCTGGCGCAGCGGCGGCTGACCTCGAAGGGGCTGGCCCGGGGAGCCGTGGCATGATCCGGCTGGACCGTCTGACCAAGGTGTTCGAGACCCCTTCCGGCCCGGTGGTGGCGGTCGACGAGGTCAGCTTCGAGCTGCCGGCCGGCGAGATCTGCGTCCTGCTCGGCCCCTCCGGCTGCGGCAAGACCACGACCATGCGGATGATCAACCGCCTGATCGAGCCGACCGGCGGCACCGTGTTCATCGACGGCCGCGACACCCGGGCGGTCGACCCGATCCGGCTGCGCCGGTCGATCGGCTACGTGATCCAGCAGATCGGGCTGTTCCCGAACAAGACCGTGGCCGAGAACATCTGCGTTGTGCCCGACCTGCTGGGCTGGGACCGCAAGAAGTCCCGCGCCCGCGCCGCCGAGTTGCTGGAGCTGGTGGCGATGGAGCCGGCGGTGTTCATGGACCGCTATCCGAAGGAATTGTCGGGCGGCCAGCAGCAGCGCGTCGGCGTGATCCGGGCCCTGGCGGCGGACCCGCCGGTGCTGCTGATGGACGAGCCCTTCGGCGCCATCGACCCGATCAACCGCGGGGCGATCCAGGACGAGTTCCTGCGCATGCAGGCGGCGCTGCGGAAGACGGTAATCTTCGTCTCGCACGACCTGGACGAGGCGGTGAAGATGGCCGACCGGATCGCCATCTTCCGCGCCGGACGGCTGGAGCAGTTCGCGACGCCGGAGCAGCTGCTGGCCAACCCCGCCACCCCGTTCATCGAGACCTTCCTCGGCTCCGACCGCACGCTGAAGCGGCTGCGGCTGGTGCGCATCGCCGATGTGCCGCTGGGTCGGCCCGGCATCGTCCAGCGCGAGGATCCGGTCGGACGGGCGCGCGAGCTGATGCAGGCCAGCGGCTGCCCGGCCGTACTGGTGCTGGATGCGGACGGACACCCCGGCGCCATGGTCTCCGGCAGCCGGGCCGGGGCCGTCCGCGGCGGCACCTGCGGCGACTGCGCCGAGCCGATCCGCGCCACCATTCCCCTGACCGCCGACCTGCGCAGCGCCGTGACGCTGATGTTCGCGCATGACATGCCGCTGCTGCCCTGCGTCGACGCCGAGGGCCGGATCCAGGGTGCCCTGACCTATGCCGGCATCATCCGCGGCCTGTCGGCGCGGGGGGCCTCGGCATGAGCGATGTCGGCAAGGCCTGGCGCGCGGCGCCGCTGACTGCGGGGCGGCCCCTACCCGTCCCAGGCATCGCCGCGCTGCTGTGGCTGCTGCTGGCCGCGGCGGCGGTGCTGTGGGGACTGGCGAGCGACATGCCGGCCGAGATCCTGTCCTATCAGGAGGACATCGTCTTCCTCGGCCTCCAGCATGTCGAGCTGGTGGCCTGGGCCGGCGGGCTGGCCATCCTGACCGGCGTGCCGGCCGGCGCGGCGCTGTCCCGCCCCGCCTTCCACCGCTCGGCCGAGTTGATCCTGCAGGTGTTCAATCTCGGCACCACGATCCCGACGCTGGCGGTGCTGGCACTGAGCATGACGGTGCTGGGCATCGGCACGGTGCCGTCGGTGTTCGGCCTGTGGGCGGCGACGCTGCTGCCGATCGTCCGCAACACCTATGCCGGCCTGCGCAACGTGCCGACGCCGCTGATCGAGGCGGCGCGCGGCATGGGCATGACCCCCGCCCAGGTGTTCTGGCGGGTCGAGCTGCCGAACGCGCTGTTCATCATCTTCGGCGGCGTCCGGACCGCCCTGTCGATCTGCGTCGGCACCGCGCCGCTGGCCTTCCTGATCGGCGCCGGCGGCCTGGGCGAGCTGATCTTCACCGGCATCGCCCTGAACGACCTGCCGATGATGCTGGCCGGCGCCATCCCGACGGCGCTGCTGGCCGTGCTGACCGACTTCGCGGTCGGCCGGCTGCAGATCCATCTCGTGCCGCGCGGGATCAACCCGCTGCGGTGACAAGGGACACAACAGGGAGCAAGTCGATGATCAAGACGACACTGAAGCGGGCGATCCTGTCGGCGATCGCGCTGCTGGCCTGCGGCGGCGCCGCCGGCGCGGCCGAGCTGACGGTCGGCGGCAAGGACTTCACCGAGCAGTTCCTGCTGGCCGAGATGACGAAGCAGCTGCTGGAGGCCAAAGGCTATACGGTCGAGAAGAAGGACGGGATGGGCACCAACATCGTCCGCGCCGCGCTCGAAAGCGGCGAGGTCAGCCTGTACTGGGAATACACCGGCACCTCGCTGGTCACCTTCAACAAGGTCACCGATAAGCTGACGCCCGACGAGACCTACGCCAAGGTGAAGGAGCTGGATGGCGCCAGGGGGCTGGTGTGGCTGGCCCCGTCCAAGGCCAACAACACCTATGCCCTGGCCGTCCGCAAGGGCAACCCGAAGACCGACGGCATGGCGACGCTGTCCGACCTCGCCACCGCCTACCAGGACGGCAAGGACCCGGTGATGGCGACCACGGCCGAGTTCCCGAAGCGCGAGGACGGGCTCTTGGGCCTGCAGAAGGCCTACGACTTCAAGGCCGGCCGCGCCAATGTCCGGCCGATGGAGATCGGCCTGGTGTTCCCGGCCCTCGCCAATGGCGATGTCGACGTGTCGGTGGTGGCGGCGACCGACGGCCGCATCGCCGCGATGGACCTGACCCTGCTGAAGGACGACAAGGGCTTCTTCCCCAACTACGCGCTGGTGCCGGTGGTGCGGAAGGACGTGCTCGACGCCCATCCCGACCTCAAGCCCCTGCTCGAGGCCCTGGCCACCCGGCTGGACGACGCGACGATGCAGCGCCTCAACGGCGAGGTCGACGTGCAGAAGAAGACGATCGAGGCGGTCGCCACGGAGTATCTCAAGGAGGCCAGCCTGTTCTGACGCGGTCCGGCCCCGACGCGCATCGGCATCACCGGACGCTGATGGGCACGCTGTGGATCGCGTTGCGGGCCCCCTCGACCGGCTGGGTCGCGCCGTCGGCGTCGAAGGCCCGCACGCAGAGCTGAACCGCGCCTCGATCGCTGGGCCGCCTGCCGGTAGCTGGTGCCGCCATCGACGCTGCCCCCGACGCGCAGGATGCCGCGAACGACCAGCTCCCCCAAGGCACTGCCGCAGTCGCCGGGCGGCGATCCGGTCGAGGGCGATCGGGCCGATGCCGCCGCCAGCGACACGCTGCAGCGCCCGGCATCCTGCCAGTCGACCCGCTCCAGCTGGTCCAGGTTGACGATCAGCGACCGGCTGATGCGGACGAAGGGCGGCTTCGGCAGCTGGGCCTCGAAATGGCGCAGCACCATCCTGCCGTTCTGAGCCATGGGGGGCTCGCCGCGCTGGACGCCGGCAACCACCCCCGGTCCGCCACCGCTGCCGAAACCCCGGATCGTCCCGGCTAGCCCGGATATCTCAC
>NZ_JASATH010000173.1:0-17526 GCF_038440215.1 Inquilinus sp. OTU3971
CCCCCCCCCCCCCCCCCCCCCCCCCCCCCCCCCCCCCCCCCCCCCCGGGGGGGGGGGGGACTCGATAGGGTCGGCCCGCGAGCGACGCCACCCGCATCACTTCTGCAGCGCCGTCTGCCGCAGCGAGCGGGTGGAGCGGTTGCCGACGATCTCATAACCGGTTACGCCGTCGCGCACCGCGGTGAACAGCTGGCCAAAGGCCAGATGGGCGATCGGGCCGTCGCAGGCCAGGCGCTTCTGCAGATCGGCATAGATCGCCTTGCGCTTGGCCGGGTCCAGCGTCACCCGCCCCTCGTCCAAGAGCTTGTCGACCTCGGCGTCCGAATATTTGAACACATTGGTCGACCCGCCGGTGCGGAAGGTCCGGTACAGGTAGCCGTCCGGGTCGACGTTGCCGCCGTTGATCGAGGCGAAGAGCTGGAAGTTGGAGTTGCGCCAGTCCTGGATGAAGGTGCCCTGCTCCTGCACGTTCAGCGCCACCTCGAAGCCGGCGGCGTTGAGCTGGGCCTGCACCACCTGGGAGACGTCGACCACCAGCTGGTTCGAGCCCAGCACCTTCAGCTCCGCCTTCACCGGCAGGGTGACGCCGGCCTCGGCCAGCAGCGCCTTCGCCTTCTCCGGATCGGCCGCGTAGCAGGGGTAGTCCGAGACCGGCACCGCCCAGTCCTTCAGGCCCGGCGACAGCGGCCCGCCGGGCTGGCCCTTGCCGAAATAGGCGGCCTCGACGATCTGGGACCGGTCGATCGCGGTGTTCAGCGCCTCGCGCACCTTCGGGTTGTCGAAGGGCGGCGTCGACACGTTCATGCCGACCAGGGTGTAGGACAGGTCGGTCGTCTCCAGGAGGGTGACGCCCGGCGTGCCCTGCAGCGTCGCCGCCGTGGCCGGGTCGACATTCGGCAGCAGCTGGTAGGTGCCGCCGGACAGGCCGACCTGCCGGGTCGAGGCCTCCGGCACGATGTTGATCTTGACCGCGTCCAGCTTCGGCAGCCCGGGGTCCCAATAGCCATCGGTCTTCGCCAGCAGCAGGTAGGTGTCGGGCACCCATTCCTTCAGCGTGAACGGGCCGGTGCCGTCGGTCTTGCGCTGCAGGTCGATGCCGCCGGTGGCCGCCGCGGCCGGCACGATCGAGATCTGCGGCAGGTTGGCGAGGAACGGGGCGGAGGGCGTGGTCAGCGTCACCGTCACCTGGCGGTCGCCGGTCGGCGTCACCTCCTTCACCATGTCGATGCGGCTGGCATAGGGCGAGCCGGTCTTGGGGTCGCGCACCCGGGCGAAGCTGGCGGCGACGTCGGCCGGGGTCACCGGCGATCCGTCATGGAACTTCGCGCCCTGCCGCAGGGTGAAGACATAGGTCAGTCCGTCGGGCGAGATGGTCCAGGATTCGGCCAGCTCCGGCACCACCTTCAGGTCCTTGTCGACCGAGGTCAGGCCTTCATAGACCGCGCCGTTGACCAGCACCGTGGCGAAGGAGGTGGCGACATGCGGGTCCAGCCCGACCGGCGACTGGTCGGTCGCGACCTCCAGCGTCTGCGCCCAGGCCATCGGTGCGGCGAGGGCTGCCGCCACTGCCGCCGAGACTGCCCAAATCGTCCGCCCCATCTCCAGCCTCCCCCTGTGGATTTGGCGCCAGTAAGGCGCGTTCGCCGGGGGAGGTCAATCGGCGCCGTCTCAGACGATCGCGGCCTGCAGCCCTTCCGCCGTCTGCAGCCACGCCTCGGCCAGGCCCGGGATGCCGAGCGCCCAGGCGACGAGCCGGGCCTTGATCTTCCCGACCGCCGAGACATGGACCGGCTCGAGCGTCTCGAGCCAGCTGGCGAAGGCCTGGTGCGGCGGCACGCCGTAGCGGTCGGCCAGGTCCCAGAGCCAGGTCGCATGCACCAGCCGGATGTTGACCGGAACGCGATCGAGGCCGAGCGCCTGTGCGGCGCAGATCCGGTGCCGCCCGGCCAGCATCCGGAAGAATTCCCCGCCCGGGCCGACCGCGACGATGATGTCGCCCTCCGTCCGTTCGCTGCGGGGGTCGCGCCCACGGGCCGGGGCGAAATCCGGGGTCAGCTGCCGCGGCGTCACGCCGTGGGTGCGGATGCTGTCGAGCAGCGATTCGCAGTAGCGGCGATAGGATTCGATCGCCGCCACGCTGTCGAGCACCAGCGGGCCGACCTGCATCGGGCGGCCCGCCTCCATCAGGCGCAGCAGCCTGCGATAGCTGGACGAGGTGGCCGGAGCGCCGCTCCATACCAGGTCGTTGAACCATTGGTGGTGGAAGCTCTCGGCAACCGGCTTCGAGATCTCCGACCAGTCGCCGGCATCGATGAAACGGTCCCGCAGCCAGACCGGGCGGCCCTGGGCGTGGACCTGGGTGGCCAGCGTCCTGGTCACGAGCCGCGTCGGCACCCAGCGGAGCAGGGCGGACCCGTAGTAGATCCGCGCATCGCGAGGAGAGACCAAGGATCGTTCCGGAGATTCCGGTAATTTCTTCAGGTCCCGCAGCATCCTCCCACGGAATCTCAAACGAGACTCCAGGATTGTCTGTGGCCTCGATTCCCCTTGATTCCCAGCGATCTGTTGAAAGAGAGGAATAATGTCAGCGTCGGCACGCTGGTAGGTCAGCATTGCTTCTCTCCCCGCCCGCAAGATTTCATTTGTAATGAAAATGTCACAATCTGGCAAGAATGGGGCAGGAACGGCTTTCACGCCGGCCGGCGTTGCCGCCATAATCCCGGTGCCGATTCGTCGGTGATGAAGGAGATCTCCCATGGCCGCAGCCCGGCGCACCGCCATCGGCCTGATGAGCGGCACCTCGATGGACGGGGTCGACGTCGCGGTGATCGAGACCGACGGCGAGACCGTGTTCGCCCGCGGCGCCGCCTCGACCACGCCCTACACCGACGATGTCCGCAACGCCCTGCTGGCGGTGGCGCGCGACCCGGCGCGGGCCGAGCACGAGGCGCTGGACGAGCTGTCCGCCGCGGTCACCGACCTGAACGCCGCCGCCGTGCGCCGCCTGCTGGACGAGGCCGGGCTGAAGCCGCAGGCGGTCGATGTGGTCGGCATGCACGGCCAGACCATCCTGCACCGGCCGGAACGGCGCTTCACCCGGCAGCTCGGCGACGGCGCCCGGCTGGCGGCGGCGCTGGGCATTCCCTGCGTCAACGATTTCCGCTCCGCCGATGTCGCCGCCGGCGGCCAGGGCGCGCCCTTCGCCCCGCTGTACCACGCCGCTTTGGCCAAGGACCTGCCGCGGCCGCTGGCGGTGCTGAATCTCGGTGGCGTCGGCAATGTCACGGTGATCGAGGCCAGGGGGTCTGAGGACGCCGTCACGGCCTTCGACACCGGCCCGGCCAGCGCCATGATCGACGACTGGGTGCAGCGCCACACCGGCGCCCGCTACGACGAGGACGGGCGCATCGCCGCCTCGGGCACGGTGGCGCAGGACCGGTTGGCCGCGCTGCTGGCCAACCCCTATTTCGACGCGCCGCCGCCGAAGTCGCTGGACCGCAACGACTTCCCGATGGCGGCGGTGGACGGGCTGTCGCTGGCCGACGGCGCCGCCACCCTGGCCGCCTTCACCGTCGCCTCGGTCGCCGCGTCGCGCCGGCACTTCGCCGCGGCGCCCCGCCGCTGGCTGGTGACCGGCGGCGGCCGGCACAACTCGACGCTGATGAATGGCCTGCAGCAGGCGCTGGGCGTGCCGGTCGACCCTGTCGAGGCGGTGGGCTGGGACGGCGACGCGCTGGAGGCCCAGGCCTTCGCCTTCCTCGCCGTGCGCTCGCTGGACGGGCTGCCCTTGAGCCTGCCGACCACCACCGGCGTGCCCCGGCCGATGACCGGCGGCGTGCTGCACCGGCCCTTGTCCCGCGCGGCGTGAGCATTTTGCTGATCGCCACTCGTCCTCGAGTCCCCCCTCCCCTCGCGGGAGGGGGCAAGGGGGAGGGGGTTGTCGATCGAAGGGCGTCGTCCTATTCAATCCTGACACATCGCCACGGCCTGATGCCGACCACCGGCTTCGGTTCCAACGGTGCGACCCCCCTCCCCCTACCCTCCTCCCGCGAGGGGAGGGGGGACTCCATCAGGTTGCCGGACTCCCTCGAATGACCCTTGCCGCCGCGGCCGATGCCGCCTTCGCCCTGGTCGATGAAGCGATCGCTGCCGGCCGCATCCCCGGCGCCGTGCTGGGGTTGGTGACCCGCGACGGCGACCGCGCGATCCGCTTCGGCGGCCGTGCCGCGCTGGTGCCGGAGCGCGCGGCCCTGGCCGAGGATGCGCTGTTCGACCTGGCCAGCCTGACCAAGGTGATCCTGACGACGACCGAGGTGCTGCGGCTGGTCGAGCAGGGGCGGATCGACCTGTCCGATCCGCTGGCGCTGCATCTGCCGGACCTGCGCCAGTACCAGCCCGAGCACTGGGTGCGGCAGGTCACCGTGCGGCAGCTGCTGTCGCACCGCTCCGGCCTGCCGGCGGTGGAGCCGCTGTACACCTGGGGCAGCGACCCGGAGACGCTGAAGGCGCTGGTGCTGCAGAAGGACTGGGCGGCGGGGCCCGAGACCTATTCCGACGTCAACTACGTGCTGCTGGGCATCCTGGCCGAACGGTTGCGCGAGCGGCCGCTGCGCGACCTGCTGCCGCCGGGCGACTTCGCCGTCAGCCCCGGCCCGGCCCGCGCCGTGGCCACCGAGCGCTGCACCTGGCGCGGCCGGGTGATGCGCGGCGAGGTGCATGACGAGAACGCCTATGCGCTGGGCGGCCTGGCCGGCCATGCCGGGCTGTTCGGCAGCGCCGCCGCGGTGCTGGACTTCGCCCGGTCCTTCCTGGCCGGCGAGGTGCTGCGCCCGGCCACGGTGGCCGAGGTGCTGCGCGTGGAGGACCACCCGCACGGCCTGGGCTGGCAGGTGCGACACGAGGGCTGGTCCGGCGGGTCGCTGTGCTCGCCCGACACCATCGGCCACACCGGCTTCACCGGCACGGCGCTGTGGCTCGACCTGGAGCGCGGCCACGCCTGGACGTTGCTGACCAACCGGGCGCACCCGTCGCGCCATGTCGAGACCGGCATCCAGGCTCTGCGCCGGGGCGTGTCGAACGCGGTGTCGGCGGGCTGGCCCTTCTGAGAGCCGAAGCGACTCGCCGCCTCCGCCATCGAGATTTTCGTCCTACGAATCGGGCCGGAGCCGGAGCCGCCCTGGCCCGGCGATGCGGCGATTGACAGGCGAGTCCCGGCCGCCTTTCCTGGGGGCAACCGGTCCGGCGATGAGGAGAGCGCCGGAGATTTCTCATAAAATTCAATGCATAGGGGGACCGTCCCGATGAGATCCCGCCTGCTGGCCGCCGGCACCGCCGCGGCCGCCCTGCTGTGGGGCATCGCCGCCCCGGCCCAGACACCTGACGAAGCCCGCGCCTTCGTCGACAAGGCCGAGGCCGACCTCGCCGCCACCAGCGAATACCTCAACAAGGCGTCCTGGGTGCGCGCCACCTTCATCACCGACGACACCCAGTGGCTCGAGGCCAAGGCCAATGGCGAGTGGACCGAGAAGACCAGCGCCTATGCCAAGCAGGCGTCGCGCTTCGACGGCGTCACGCTCGACCCGGTGACGCGGCGCAAGCTCGACATCCTGAAGCGCAACCTGGTGCTGCCGGCGCCGGACCGGCCGGGTGCGGCGCGCGAGCTGGCGACGCTGAGCACCAAGCTCGATTCCACCTATTCCACCGGCGAGTTCCAGCTGCAGGGCAAGACCCTGACCCTGAGCTACGCCGAGGACATCCTGGCCGCCTCGCGCGACCCGGCCGAGACCAAGGCAGTGTGGGAGGGCTGGCACACGATCTCTCCGGTGATGAAGCCGGACTATGCCCGGCTGGTGGCGCTGGCCAACGAGGGGGCGACGGCGCTGGGCTATGCCGACACCGGCGCGCTGTGGCGGTCCGGCTACGACATGCCGGCCGACGAGTTCGCGGCCGAGACCGACCGGCTGTGGGGCCAGGTCGAGCCCTTCTACAAGAACCTGCACTGCTATGTCCGCGGCCGGCTGAACGCGAGGTACGGCGACACGGTGCAGCCGAAGACCGGGCCGATCCGCGCCGACCTGCTGGGCAACATGTGGGCCCAGTCCTGGGGCAACATCTACGACCTGGTGGCGCCGGAGGACGAGGCCGAGGGCTACAGCCTGGACAGGCTGCTGGTCGACGCCGGCTACGACGCGACCAGGATGGTGAAGACCGGCGAGGCCTTCTACACCTCGCTGGGCCTGGCGCCCTTGCCCGAGACCTTCTGGCAGCGGTCGCAGATCGTGCGGCCGGAGGGGCGCGATGTGGTCTGCCACGCCTCGGCCTGGGACCTGGACGACCGCGACGACGTCCGCATCAAGATGTGCACCAAGGTGAATGGCGAGGATTTCTACACCGTCCACCATGAGCTCGGGCACAACTACTATCAGCGCGCCTACAAGGACCAGCCCTACATCTTCAAGAACGGGGCCAACGACGGATTCCACGAGGCGATCGGCGACTTCGTCGGCCTGTCGGCGCTGACCCCGACCTACCTCAACCAGATCGGCCTCTTGGACAAGGTGCCGGGCGTGGAGGGCGACATCCCGTTCCTGCTGAAGATGGCGCTCGACAAGATCGCCTTCCTGCCCTTCGGCCTGCTGGTCGACCGTTGGCGCTGGGAGGTGTTCGCGGGGAAGGCGGCGCCGGAGCAGTACAACGACGCCTGGTGGGCGCTGCGCCTGAAGTACCAGGGGCTGGTGCCGCCGGGCCCGCGCCCGGCCGACGCCTTCGACCCCGGCGCCAAGTACCACATCCCGGGCAACACGCCGTACACGCGGTACTTCCTGGCCCATATCTACCAGTTCCAGTTCCACCGCGCGGCGTGCCAGCAGGCCGGCTGGACCGGGCCGCTGCACCGCTGCTCGGTCTATGGCGACAAGCAGGTCGGCCAGCGCTTCAACGCGATGCTGGAGATGGGCCAGTCCAAGCCCTGGCCGGACGAGCTGGAGGCCTTCACCGGCGAGCGGCAAACCGACGCCAGCGCCGTCGTCCAATACTTCACCCCGCTGAACGACTGGCTGACCGAGCAGAACAAGGGCCAGAGCTGCGGGTGGTGAGAGTCCGCTGAAGGAACGTTCTCCTGTTGCCTCTCCCGCTTGCGGGAGAGGTCGGAGACGCGAAGCGGCTCCGGGTGAGGGGAGTTTGTCGAGACCCGGGCCAGCCCTCACCCGGTCGTCCTGCGGACGCCCGACCTCTCCCGCCAGGCGGGAGAGGCAATCCGTTCTCCGGCCGAATGTCCGTCTTCACACCACCTTGACGTACCAGTCGAAGTCGAGGGGCGGGATCTGGGCGTGGAAGCGGCGGTATTCGGCCAGCTTGATCTTGGCGAAGGCGTCGACGAAGGCGTCGCCGAGATAGTCGCGCATCAACGCCGATGCCCGGAAGTCGCGGATCGAATCCAGCCAGTTCGGCGGGATGTCCGAGGCCGGGGCGCCGTAGCCGTTGCCGGTCACCGGCGGGCCGGGGTCGCGCTGGTCGAGGATGCCGCGATGCATCCCGGCCAGCGCCGCCGCCAGCGCCAGGTACGGGTTGGCGTCGGCTCCCGCGACCCGGTGCTCGACATGCTTGGCCGCCGGCGGGCCGATCGGCACGCGCAGCGCCACGGTGCGGTTGTTGACGCCCCAGGTCGGCGCCAGCGGCGCGTAGCTGAGGGTCTGGAACCGGCGGTAGGAGTTGGCGTTCGGCGCGAACACCAGCATGCCGTCGCGGATCGTCGCCCCCATGCCGCCGATGGCGTGGCGCAGCAGCTCGTCCCCACCCTCGGCCGCGAAGCGGTTGCCGCCATCCTCGTCCGCCAGGCTGATGTGCAGATGGGTGCCGCTGCCGGTCTCGCCGGCATAGGGCTTGGCCATGAAGGTGGCCTCCATGCCGTGCCGCCTTGCCACGGCGCGGACCAGCCGCTTGTACAGGATGGCGTCGTCGGCCGCGCGCAGCGCGTCGGCCCGGTGCTTCAGGTTGATCTCGACCTGCCCCGGCGCGTATTCGCTGATCGCCGTGTCGGCCGGCAGGCCCTGGATCTCGCAGCAGGCGTAGAGATCGGCCAGGAAGTCGCCGAGCTCGTCGAGATCGGCCATACCGTAGGCCTGCTTGCCGGTGCTCGCGCCCCGCGGCGGGATCGGCCGCCCGGTCTCGCGCCAGGACGCGTCGAAGACGTAGAATTCCAGCTCCACCGCCACCACGGGATTCAGGCCGTCGGCCGCCAGCCGCGACACCACCCGGGACAGCACCTGGCGCGGGTCATAGGCGGAGGGCGTGCCGTCCAGCTCGAACAGGGTCAGCAGGACCTGGGCCGAGGGCTCGGCCTTCCACGGCACCGGCACCAGCGTGCCGGGCACGGGGCGGGCGGAGCGGTCGGCATCGCCGTCCTCCCACACCAGCCCGGTCTCCTCCACATCCGCCCCGGTGATGTCGAGGCTGATGATCGAGCCCGGCATGTAGCGGCCGTTGCGCCAGATCCGCTCCAGCTCGCCGACCGGGATGCGCTTGCCGCGCTGCACGCCGCAGGCATCGGTCAAGAGGATGTCGACGAAGCGGATGTCGCGGTGCCGGGCCAGGAAGTCGAGGCATTCCTGGGCGGGATCGGCGGCCTTGGTCACGTCAGGCATGGTCGTCGGCCTCTCCCTTCGGTCTGTGCCGCCGGGAAGCTTAGGCGGAGGCGAAGGCAAGCGGAACCGGTCCCGGGCGCGGGACGGTCATGCCGGCGAAAGATCGGGCAGCCGACCGGGCTATTTCTTCTTCCCGGCCGCCTGGAACCGCTCGACATACTCCGCCATCGGGGGTGCGGATCGCGGTGCCGATCTTGACGTCGTCGGTCTCGGCAACTGCCGGTCAAGCTCGAATAAAGCGTGGGAAACCCATCGATCGCCCGGCCGGGGCTGACGGCAGGCACGGGTTATCGGCACCGGAGGGTGCGGACAGGCGGCGATGCTGTGGGCAGCAGGCCGAAAGGCCGACGACGTGCCGAGACCCGACGGTGGCGAGCAGGCGCGCGATCGTGGTCTTCCGGGTGCCGGGCGGGCCGTCGAGCAACACCGACGCTCCGCCCTCCACCAGCCGCCGCGGCGGCGCCACTAGTCCAGAATGACGACGGCTTCGACCTCGAAGAGCATGGGGTCGATGGCAAGCTTGGGGACGGGAATCAGAGTCTGCGCCGGCAGTGCCGCGCCGAACACTTCCTTGACGGTCTGGGTCAACACCCCGAGCTTGGACATGTCGTGGTCGACCACGAAGACCGTGAGCTTGGCGACCTGATCCGGCCTGGCGCCGAGCGCTTCGAGGGCGGTGCGCAAATTTGCGTAGGCCTGCCTGACCTGGACAGCAAAGTCGGGCGACAAGGCTCCCGTGCTGTCTTGGCCGCCCTGTCCGGAGATGTAGGCCACCCGGGCTCCGCGGGGCGCGATCACCGCCGTGCTGTAGCCGTTCGGCGTCGGGTCGTAGAGGGTTTTTGGATTGACGATGGTCAGCTTGAGATCAGTCTCATTCGCCGTCGTCGCAGTGGGAACTGCCATGGTCATGATGATGAGCCCTCCGATAAGCAGGTGCTTGATTGCGCGTGTCATGATTTTCTCTTGGCTGTGAGGACTGCGAGCAACGGACCTCGCGACCAGCAGGATTGAACTTCAGCCCACCGCCTATATGATCGATTCGTACGGTGTACGATCCGTCGCATCGTACTGCGTACGAGTCAATCGGTCAGGATCGACATTCGTGGCGTTGCCGGCCTGAATCGGCGGTCTGACCAGCGAGGAAGACGGATGGCAGTCAAACGCAGCGGCGCCGGGAGCAAACGGGCTCGACGGACAGGTGCGTCACTCCAGCCCGTGCCGGAGCCGCGCAGTGAACCGCCTCTCTCTCTGGACCGTATCGTGGCGACTGCGGTGGAACTGCTGGACGCCCAAGGAGTCGACGGATTGACGATGCGTCGGCTGGCCGATCGCCTCGGTTCGGGCGCGATGAGCCTGTATTGGCACGTCGGCAACAAAGAGGAGGTCTTTGACCTGGCGCTCGACTCGGTGCTCGAATATCGCGGTCCGCCGCAAATCGTCGAGTCTCGAGACTGGCGCGGGGACGTCGTTCACATGCTCGAAGACTGGCGCGCCGGCATGCTGCGCCATCCGTGGTCGGCAGCGCTGTTGCCGCGCCGGGCGCTCGGCCCGAACATCCTCAGTCGCCTGGAGCTGCTGAGCCAGACCTTGTCCAGAGCCGGTGTGGCGGACGCAGATCTGAACGTCGCGATCTGGACGCTCTGGAACTATGTGATGGGCGCCACCGTCACCCGGGCGAGCTTCGACCTCTCGGACGACGACAGGGCCGCCGCGCAGGAACGCCTGACGCGTCTCGGCGAACGCTACCCGGCAATCGAACGCTCTCGTCTGCTGCTGGATGACGACTGGGACGGTGCTTTCAGGAAAGGCCTCGACTTCCTGCTCGACGGCCTCGCTCCGAGACAATGAACTGCGGCCATCGGGCGTGGGCGCGAGACTCGGCGGGAAGGCTGGAGCGGGTGAAGGGAATCGAACCCTCGTCGTAAGCTTGGGAAGCTTCTGCTCTACCATTGAGCTACACCCGCGCGCCGTCGGTTATAGGCGAAGCGGCGATGCCGTTCAAGGCGCCTCGGCGATCGCGACAGGGTCCGGTTTTGCCCGCTGTGCTAGGAAACTGCGTCGGATAGGATCGGTGCCGCGGATGGCGGCTGGGAATGGGGCACGGATGAGCGGCGAGATCGCCACCATGATGGACCTGCTGGCGCGGCTGCCGGGGCTGGGACCCCGGTCGGCGCGCCGCATCGCGCTGCACCTGCTGCGCCACCGCGACACCGTCATGCGGCCGCTGGCCGAGGCGCTGGAGACCGCGGCCACGGCGATCGTGCCGTGCTCGGTCTGCGGCAACCTCGACACCATCGACCCGTGCCCGATCTGCAGCGACCCGACCCGCGACGCCGGGGTGATCTGCGTGGTCGAGCAGGTGGCGGACCTGTGGGCGCTGGAGCGGGCGCGCGCCTTCCGCGGCCGCTACCACGTGCTGGGCGGCACGCTGTCGGCGATCGACGGCGTCGGGCCCGACGACCTGGCGATCCCGCGCCTGCTGGCCCGCGCCCGCGAGCCGGGCGTCACCGAGGTGATCCTGGCCCTGAACGCCACGGTCGACGGCCAGACCACGGCGCATTACCTGGCCGAGAAGCTGGAGGGGATCGGCCCCAGCATCACCCGCCTGGCCCATGGCGTGCCGGTGGGCGGCGAGCTGGACTATCTCGACGACGGCACCCTGGTCGCCGCGTTGCGCTCGCGCCGCGGGCTGTAGCCCCGGCCCCCGGGCCCTAGCCCGGCAGCGGCGGGTCGCGCGGCGGCACCGGGGTGGACTGGACGATCGAGGTGGTGGTCTGGCCATGCGCCAGGAAGCGGTCGAGCAGCCGGTCCAGCGTCTCGATCGCCTCGACATGCACCTTCAGGATGAAGCAGTCCTCGCCGGTGATGCGGTGGCATTCCGCCACCTGCGGCATCGCCCGCGCCAGCTCGGCGATCTTCGGCAGCTGCCCCGGCATCGGCCGGATGCGGACGAACACGGTCAGCGGATAGCCGAGCGCCCGCGGCTCCAGCTCCAGCCGCCAGCCGCGGATCACCCCGGCCTCCTCCAGCCGCAGCAGCCGCTCGCGCACCGCCGGCGCCGACATGCCGATGCGCCGCGCCAGCTCGGCCACGCCCAGCCGCGGCTCGGCCTGCAGCAGGCGGAGCAAGGCGAGGTTGCGCTCGTCGGCGAGCAGCGGCGAGACCTGGAAGGCCAAATCGACGAATCTCCTTCGAAGCGAAGGCCGATGGAGGCACGAGGCTTCGACCGATCATGGGCCAGGGCGCCGGCGCATGCAAATCTTCCGGCCATGTCGACGCCCGAGACCTCCGCCGCCCTGCCGCTGGCGCAGCGGCTGCCGCCGCAGCTGTTCTTCGTCGTCAGCGCCGTGTTCCACTATCTGGGGCCGGCCTGCGCCGTGCTGCTGTTCGGCGCGGTCGAGGTGCTGGGCGTCGCCTGGCTGCGCATCGCCACCGCCGCCCTGGTGTTCGCGCTGTGGCGCCGGCCCTGGCGGCTGTGGCGGCGCAGCAGCGCCGCCGACCGCCGCACGCTGCTGGCGCTGGGACTGGTGCTGGCGGCGATGAACGCCTGCTTCTACCTGGCGATCGCCCGGCTGCCGCTGGCCACGGTCGGCGCCATCGAGTTCCTGGGGCCGATCGGCCTGGCGGCGACCGGGCTGCGCAGCCGGCGCAACCTGGTGGCGCTGAGCGTGGCGGCGGCCGGCGTGGCGATGCTGACCCAGATCCGGCTGGAGGGCGACGCCCTGGGCTATGCCCTGGCCTTCGCCAATTGCGCGCTGTTCGTCGCCTATGTCGTGCTGGGCCATCGCATCGCCGGGGCCGACGGCATCGACGGGCTGGCGGCGGCGATGCTGGCGGCGCTGGTGGCGATCACCCCGTTCGGGCTGGGCCCGGCCCTGCCGGCGCTGGCCGACCCGGTGCTGCTGCTGGCCGGGATCGGGGTCGGCATCGCCTCCTCGGTCATCCCCTATGTCTGCGACCTGCTGGCCATGGCGCGGCTGCCGCGGGCCAGCTTCGCGCTGATGCTGTCGCTGCTGCCGGCCACCGCCGTCGGGATCGGCGTCCTGGTGCTGGGACAGATCCCCTCGGCGCGGGACCTGACCGGCATCGCCCTGGTGATGGCCGGCGTCGCCTTGCACCGCGCCGGCCGGGCGTGAAGGGGCGTCGCGACCGCCCGCAATTCGGTGAATTGCCGACGGCCGAAATTTGAGACAAACTTCATATTGGTGGGGGAGAGACATCTGACGTCATGAACCGGGCTCGAACGCGGCCGGCTGAGGCTGTGGTTGTGCCAAACGGCAGGACCGGCGACCCCATAGGAGATGAGATTGGGCCCACGCCTTCGCCATCGGGCGAAGGCGAGTGCCGCTTGGCGGATAGTCGATCGAATTGCGGAGGGGGAAGAAGCAATGGCGAATTACATCGGAACCGATGCCGGCGAGGCGATCGTCGGCGGCGCCGGAGACGACCGGATCATCGGCCGCGGCGGAAACGACACGCTGACGGGAGGGGCCGGCAACGACGTCTTCGTCTACGACACGCGAGGGTTCGGCTTCGACATCATCACCGACTTCAACACCAATGGTGACAGGATCGACCTCTCCTATCTCCACGT
The DNA here is from genome assembly GCF_038440215.1 of Inquilinus sp. OTU3971. Lineage (NCBI taxonomy): Bacteria > Pseudomonadati > Pseudomonadota > Alphaproteobacteria > Rhodospirillales > Rhodospirillaceae > Inquilinus > Inquilinus sp. OTU3971. The sequence continues at coordinate 13,237 of NZ_JASATH010000173.1, forward strand.
TACTGATTTCGCGAGCTTGCGGTATGTCCTGCGCCAGGACGGTAATGATGTTGTCATCGATCTTGGCTATGACAGCAGTGGATTCGTCGGCGATGACAACAATGAGGAAATCATCCGCATTAAGAACATCAATTTGATCAGTCTGAGCGACGCCGATTTCGTCTTAAACACATCGACCAGCGCCATCACTATTAAAGGCACCTTTAACAACGACACCCTTTTTGGTGGTGCCGGCAACGATACGATCTCCGGAGGAGATGATCAAATCAGCGGCGAGTTCGATGCTGACACACTCATCGGCGGTGCCGGCAATGACCGGATCATCGGCGGCTTCGGCTACGACCAACTGGTCGGCGGTGCCGGCAACGACATCTTCGTTTACGACCGCGACGGGTTCGACTTGATAGCCGACTTCGACACCAACGGCGACAGGATTGACCTTTCCTCCCTCCACATCGCTGATCTCGCCAGCCTGCTGCCTTTCATGAGGCAGGACGGCGCCGACGTCGTCATCACCTTCGCCTATGACGAGGGCATTCGCCTCCGGAACGTCGCCTTGAGCAGCCTGAGCGACACCGATTTCGTCTTCAACACGTCGCCCGCATGGCTCGTCGTGACCGGCGAGGGTGTTCTGTTCGGCGGCAACGGCAATGACTACATCTCAGGCAGTAACTCTTGGGACACTCTCGTCGGCGGCCCCGGCGACGATCGTCTCATCGGCTATGAGTCTGACGACCGGCTTATGGGAGGCGTCGGCGACGACACCCTCATCGGTGGTCAATCGGATGACGAGCTCATGGGAGGCGCCGGCGACGACCGCCTCATCGGCAGTCAATCGGATGACGAGCTGATCGGAGGCGCCGGAAACGACATCTTCGCCTATATCGAGCGCTATTTCGGCCGTGACACAATTACCGACTTCGACACCAATGGCGATAGGATCGATCTCTCCTATCTCAATGTTGCCGATATCAGCTACCTTCGGCCTTTCATGGCGCAGGACGGCAGCGATGTGATTATCGACCTCGGCTCGGAGGGTTACGAGGAACGCATTCGAATCGAGAATGTCACCCTAGCCAGCCTGAGCAACGCCGATTTCGTCTTCAACACGTCGACCACCGGTCTCGCCGTCAATGGTCGCTACGGCGTTGTCACGTTCGGCGGCGCCGGCAATGACCGGATCATCGGTGGCACCGGCAGGCTGGTCGGCGGCGCCGGTAACGACATCTTCGCTTACCAGACGAACCACGTCCGAAGCACAATCCTCGACTTCAACACCAACGGCGACAGAATCGACCTGTCCGCTGTGCACGTCCCCGATCTCGGCAGCCTCCTGCCCTTCATGACCCAGGACGGCGCCGACGTCCTCATTGCCTTCGGCGACGGCGAGAGCATACGCCTTTTGAACGTCGCTTTGGGCAGCCTGGGCACGGCCGATTTCATCTTCGATACGTCGACCGGCGATGACATCGTCTATGGCATATCGCAATATGGCACATCACACGGCGATGTGCTGTTCGGTGGCGCCGGCAACGACAAACTCTTCGGCCGGGATTCGAGTTGGAGCTTCTGGCCCGACGGAAACGACCTCCTCTTGGGCGGTTCCGGCGACGACGAGCTCGACGGCGACACCGGGATCGACCGCCTCGTCGGGGGCGACGGCGATGACTTGTTCGAGGGCGGGGTCGGGGCGGACCGCCTCGACGGCGGCGCGGGCATCGACACTGCCCGCTACTACGGCAGCAACGGCGGGGTCACCGTGGATCTGTCGACCGGTGCGACCAGCGGCGGCGACGCCTGGGGCGACACCCTTGTCTCTATCGAGAACATCACTGGCAGCTTCGGCGACGACATCCTCATCGGCAATGCCGGCGCCAACGTGCTGAAGGGCTTGGACGGCGATGACCTGCTCCGCGGCGGGGCCGGGGCCGACCGGCTCGAGGGCGGTTTCGACACCGACACCGTCAGCTACTACATCGGCAGCATCGGTGTCACGATTGATCTGTCCGCCAACACCGGCAGTGGCGGCGATGCCCAGGGCGATACCTTGTTCGGTTTCGAAAACGTTTCTGGCAGCCAGGGCAACGACCGGGTCACCGGCAATATCTTCGCCAATATCCTGCAGGGCTGGAACGGCGACGACGTGCTTCAGGGCGGCGCCGGCGCGGACCGTCTCGATGGCGGCGGCGGCATCGACACGGCCAGCTACGCTATCAGCTGGGTCGGAGTCACCGCAGACCTGTCCACCGGCACCGGCCGTGGCGGCGAGGCAGAGGACGACATCCTGGTCTCGATCGAAAATCTCGACGGCAGCCAGAAGGCCGACATCCTGATCGGCAACGCCGGCGCCAACGCGCTGAAAGGCGGCGATGGCAACGACACGCTCCGCGGCGGTGGCGGGGCCGATCGCCTCGATGGCGGGACCGGCATCGACACCGCCATCTATTCCACCGGCAGCGTCGGGGTCGCGGTGGATCTATCCGCGGGCACTGGCAGCGGCGGCGATGCCCAGGGCGACATCCTCGTCTCGATCGAAAATCTCGATGGCAGCCAAGCCAACGACCAGCTCACCGGCAACGCCGATGCCAATCTTCTGAAAGGCCTGGCCGGCGCCGACGTGCTCCGCGGCGGGGTCGGGGCCGATCGCCTCGATGGCGGCGCCGGCATCGACACCGCCAGCTACTACACCGCCGCCGGCGGCGTCTCGGTCGACCTGGGTACCCATGCCGGCAGCGGCGGAGACGCCCAGGGCGACGTGCTGATCAGCATCGAGAACCTCACCGGCGGCCAGGGCAAGGACACCCTCGCGGGCGATGCCGGCGTCAACATCCTGCAGGGCTGGGGCGGCGACGACACGCTTCGCGGCGGCACCGGGGCCGACCGCCTCGACGGCGGCGCCGGCAGCGACACCGCCAGCTACTACAGCAGCTGGGCCGGCGTCAGCGTGAACCTGGCCTCCGGCGCGGCCGGCGGCGCCGAGGCCCAGGGCGACATCCTGGTGTCGATCGAGAATGTCGGCGGCAGCCAGAACGCCGACACCCTGATCGGCAATGCCGGTGCCAACACGCTGCAGGGCTGGGGCGGCAACGACCTGCTTCGCGGCGGGGCGGGCAAGGACACGCTGACCGGTGGCGCCGGCGCTGACCGCTTCGTCTTCACCGCTTCCGGCGACAGCGTGGTCGGCGCCAATGCCGACCGCATCACCGATTTCAGCCGGGCGCAGCTGGACAAGATCGACCTGTCGGCGATCGACGCCAACTCGGCCGTGGCGGGAGACCAGGGCTTCAGCTTCATCGGCTCCGGCCTGTTCACCCGCCATGCCGGCGAGCTGCGCTTCACCATCGGCTCGGGCGCCACCACCATCGCCGGCGACCTCAACGGCGACGGCATCTCCGACTTCCAGATCACGCTCGACGGCGCCGTGTCGCTGCAGGCCTCCGACTTCGCCCTGTAGCCACAACCTGCCCGGTGCCGGAGCCTCGGTACCGGGCATCACGCCGCCGGGATCGGCGTCCTGATCACGATCCGACGATGTCGGCTAAAATGTTGGATTAGGACCACAATCTGACCCTGGCGACACATTCGCGCCACCATCTGCCGATATCCAGGTTGATAAGCGCGGTGGCGACACGGTCCCGATCCCATATAGCGGACCACATCGTCGCGGGCAGCCTGCCGGCGGCACGTCCGGCCCGGTCGGCCATCGGATCGAACATCGATGGCCCCCTGCCGATGATGCTCGGCAGGACCGTCGCCGGTGGATTGCCGGAACGGGGACGGCGGCGGTATAGTCCAATTTGCATCAAATTTTATATAATTGTGGGGGAGCAACTTGGATGTGGTTCACGGAACCGGAGCGGGACGTGTCGCAGCGCGGGATCTGGCGGTAATGCCTCGCGCGCTGACGGCCATGGCATCCTTGTCGCCGGCGGGCCGAAGCCAGGCTCGCGCGAGGTCCTTCCACCTCCTCCTGTGACCATTCTCCGCAGCGGCCGGTAAGCCCGGCCGCCCACCCAGGACAACCGAACTCGCCTCACTCCCGCCATCGGGAGGGAGCGACGGGGCGGCCTTCGCGACGAAGGGCGCCCGACGGCACCGCCATGCCCGGCTTCCGACGTCGCATGGCGGCAATCGATCCAACTGTGAAAGAAGGAGAATCAGCAATGGCGGACTACAACGGTGACGACAGCAACAACGTGCTCACCGGCGGCGCCGGCAACGACACCATCATCGGGCGCGGCGGCAACGACACGCTCACGGGTGGGGGCGGCAGCGATACCTTCAAGTACG
>NZ_JASATH010000174.1:0-17519 GCF_038440215.1 Inquilinus sp. OTU3971
CCTCGCTCCCCCCCCCCCCCCGCCCCCGCCCGGGCCCCGCCCCCCCCCCCCGCCAGCATGAGCAGGGCAAGCCCGGAGATCATCAGGTCTCTGCGATGCATGGTGAATCGTCCCCGTCAGTTCGAATCCATCGGCCGGCCGAAGCCGCCGGGCGAGACCAGCAGACGGCTCGGAAATGCGGACGCCGCCCCTATCTCCCCAAACTCAATCTCAACTTTGAAGATGAAATACTCAACAACAAATCATCAGAAAAACCCTTGCAACCCATGACATCTATTTGAATAAATACTAAGAATATATACGAATTTATGCAAAATGTATCTGGACCGAGCGGTCGCCAAGGTGCCGCGGCGGCGAGCGGGCAGATGCTTCGGACGAACGGGCGATGGAGGGATGGTGAGCCGGGTGGGGAGCTAAATATCCTAGATAATCCAACACACTAAAACCTACAAACCTCAGCCGTAGGCCCACGACAGATCAATGGATTAGAGCCATTTTTCCAAACCCGAGCGTCTATCGACGCCGTCGCCTCCCGCCCCTGCCCGCTCCTCTTCGAACGTAGCTGCCGTGATGCTGACATCTGATGTGCGGGTGAATATCGTGCCCACAATCGGCACACTCCAAGGTCGCTCAGGCGCGTGCAGATCAGCGCAGGGTCAAATCGGGGACACGCAACGAATCACGCCCACATTCGCCAAGATACGACTGAGGACACCTGGTGTTCGATCAGGCCTGTCCGATTGGCTTGACATCGACTCGCTCGATCTCGGCTCCTTCGGGGAATCGAACCGCGAATAGGGCAGCGGCCGCGACCTCAGCGGTGCTGATCGGTGCATAAGGCCGTTTGTAGAAACTGGCGACGACGTCCGGATGCGTGGCGCTCCGTGAGAATTCCGTGTCGCCGACGAGCCCCGGTGCAATCTCGGTGACCCGGATGTTGTGCTCGGCCAATTCCAGGCGGAGCCCGGTGTTGATGGCGCGCACAGCATGCTTGGTCGCCGCGTAGACGACCGCGTTACGGAACACGGTCGAGCCCAAGGCGGACCCGATGTTGATGATGTGCCCTCGACGTCGCGCGACCATCGCCCGCGCTGCCGCCTGAGTCACCGAGAGCAGGCCGAGGATGTTCGTGTTCACCATGGCCACCCAGTCGGCGAAGGCACCGTCGACAAAAGGGGACGGTGTCTGCACGCCCGCCGCGTTAACAAGGATGTCGAGATCGGAGCGGCGATCGACCAGCCGCGCCGCGAAGTCCGCGTCCGTCAGGTCGCCCGAGACCATGTCGCAGCGGTTGCCGCGCCGGCGGATCATGATGGCGAGCTCTTCAAGACGATCGGCCCTCCGGCCGACACCGACAACGAAAGCCCCGTGTTCGGCGAAGCTGAGCGCGATCGCCCTGCCTATGCCGCTGCTGGCACCGGTGACCAACGCCGTTCGGCCCGACAGCTCAGGCCGTTCGCGGCTCTCATGAAGGATCTCGGGCAAGCGGACCTCCCTCCGTACTGGGCGTGGGTTCCTCACCAAGAACTCAGTTCTACAAAATAGCTTACCGCCACCTTCTGATCGAACAAGGGAAATTCATATCCGAGAACTGAGTTCGATTAATTTCACAACCATCACAGGCGGCGACGCATTTTTCCGTCCCGCCGCAGCGGCGCTAGGCGGCCTGGCCGGCGCCCGCGACGCGTCGAGCCGCCTCGGGGCTGGCGCCCAACCGCAGACATGCCTCCAGGACCGTCCGGCGCAGCTGGCCCTCGATGAACTCCCGCTTTTCCGGCGTCATCCGGATCGATGGCAGCGCGACGGCCAGGGAAGCCATGGGGCGCGAAGAATCGGGGCCGAAGACGGGAAGGCCCAGGGCGACGACTCCGTCGATCCATTCACCGTCGACCGTCGCAAGACCGCCGTTGCGGATCTCCTCGAACTGGCGCAGGAGCCGTTCGCGAGGGAGGGCAGCCCGCGGGGCGAGCGTACCCAATGCTGTCAGCATCCGGGCAATCACCTCCTCGCCCTCGAACGCCGCGAGCGCCTTACCGGACGCGGTGATGAGGGCGGGCGCACGGTCCCCCACTCGCGCGATCGGCGTCAGTGGTTGCCGGCTTTGCTCCCTGAGCACGACGATGATGCTGTCGTTGTCAAGAATCGAAATGGTGACAGCCTCGTCCGTCGCATCCCGCAGGGCCGCGGCGAGGCCGCGCAGCGCCTTCACGATATCGAGTCGCTCGAGGAAGGAACGCCCCAACGGCAGCACCTGCGGGCCGATCGAGTAGTTTCCGGTATGGGGATCCAGCTCGAGATATCGGCGCTGCGTGAGGCTCCGTAGAAGGCCGGTGAGGCTGCTCTTCGGGATGCGAAGGGCCTTCGCGATTCCCGTGTGTGAAAGCCCTTCGGGGGCGGCAGCGATCGCCTCCAGAATGTCGAGAGTCCTGGTTGCGGATTTGACCATCTGCTCGTCCGTTGATCGGGTTCATGGGCCGGCCCCCGCCGCCTCCTGTGTTCAATATGCGGAACCATCATCCGACCGTAAAGCGAGCAATCGGCGAGCATGCTTTCTGAAGCATATTGCCTTTCCATACCGGTTGACTTTACATTTTTGGAACATAGTTCCTTTACATGAACAAGAGGTGCACACGATGGCGCCCAGAAGGGAGACCCAAATGCTCAAGACCGTCGCGGCCGCCGTTCTGATGGGCCTTGCCCTTATCGCCATTCCTGCCGCCGCCCAGTCCTATCCGGAGATGCGCCTGAAATACGCTGTTCATGTTCCGGCCTCGAACGTGGTGGCCGAGGCGGACAAGTACTTCGCGGACGAGGTGAAGCGCCGCAGCGGCGGCAGGATCGTCATCGACATCTATTGGAACCGCGCCCTGGCGAAGCAATCGGAGGTACTGCCGCTGGTCGCTGCCGGAGCGATCGACTTTTCGACGCTCGAGGCTGCGCAATACGGCGAGACGCCGCTTACGGGCTTCGCCAACGCGCTGCCGATGACTTTCTTCGATGCAGGCCAGCTGATGGACGTCTCGCGGTCGCTCTACCGGGATTCGAGCGGCATCAGGACGGAACTCGAAAAGCTGGGCCTGATCGCGCTGTGGGTCCGGCCACTGCCGAACTACCAACTCCTCTGCCGGAAACCTTACAGGACGGTTGCCGATCTCGAGGGGGCCAGGCTGCGCAGCTACGGCGCCTATGTGCCGCTGATGTGGCAGGCCATCGGCGCCAATGCGGTGAATGTGGTGGCGTCTGAACTCTACGACGGGCTGGCCAAGGGAACCTTCGACTGCGCCTACCTGCCCCCGCCGTTCCTTGCCGATTACAAGCTCCAGGAAGCCGCGAAATACCTCCTCGACATTCCCTTCGGGATGATCGAGTTCGCCCCCGTGATCGTCGGGGAGGAGGCCTGGGACTCCTGGCCCGCGGAGGTGCGGCAACTCTTCACCGAGGTTGCCGCCGACACCGAGGCGTTTGCCGTCCGGAGGATTGAGGCCGATGCCGGCCTGGCCGTCGAGAGGATGGTGAAGGACGGCGTCGAGATCGTCCGGTTCGAGGAGACGGCGCAGCTCCGGGGCAAGATCCCCAACATGCTCGACGTCTGGCTCGAGATGCAGCGCGACGCGGGACGGGGGCCGGACGCCGAGGAAATCGTGTCCATCGCCCGCGCGAAGCTTGGCGAATGACGAGCGTCCGGACCGTCGACCGGCCGATGGCGGCGCATTCGCCGAAGGAGTGCCCGGAATGCGTTTGATGATCGGGACGTTCAATCGGGCCGTCCGCCTGATGAACCGAATTGCCCTCGGGGTGGCCTGTGTCTCGGTGTTGGCTCTTGTCGGCATCGGGTCCGCCGATGTGATCGGCACGCAGGTCTTCGGCCGGGCCGTGCCCAGCGCAATCGAGCTGCAGGAGGCCTTCGAGGCGCTGCTGATCTTCATGCCCCTTGCCTGGGTTACCGAGCAGCACGGTCACATCGCCATTGACACCCTGACCTGCCGGATGCCGGCGGCGCTGCGGAGAGGCGCGGAGGTCCTGGCGCTCGTGGCTGCCCTGACCCTGTTCGGCCTGCTCGCCGCGAATACCTGCACGCTTGCGGTGCGCAGCATCGCGGCGAGCGAATTGTCACCCGGCTTCGTGTCCTTCCCGCTCTATCCGTTCAAGGCCGCCGTGTTCCTGGGGTGCCTCGCCGCCGCGCTGGAGGTCGCGCGGCAGCTCCTTGTCCTCGCCGTCTCGAAGCCGACGGCTCGGCATGCCGAGATCGCCGCCGTCCAGTCGGAGATCTTCTGATGTCGCCCCTTGCTCTCGGCGCCACCGCCGTCTTCGGAATCGCCGCCGCGTCCGGCATCGGCATTCCGATCGGGATGTCGATCGCGTTGGTGGCGATTGCCGGCATGCTGCTCACGGCGGGCTATCCCTATGTGGCGGTCACCTTGCAGACGCTGCCCTACGCGACCGCGGCGGACTACACCTTCATCGTCGTGCCCATGTTCGTGCTGATGGGCAATATCGCCGCCGCGGCCGGCATCATCGAGGCGCTGTTCGAGGCCGCCCACAAATGGCTGTCGCGGATGCGGGGCGGGCTCTACGTCTCCACGATCCTTGCCTCCGCCGGCTTTGCCGCCGTCTCCGGGTCCACCGTCGTCAACGCCGCCGTCTTCACGCGTCTGGCGCTGCCGCAGATGATCCGGCTGGGCTACGATCGCGCGGTAAGCTCAGGCTGCATCGCCGCTGCCGGCACCTTCGCGGTCATGATCCCGCCATCCCTGGCCTTCGTGCTCTACGGCATCATGACCGGGGAGTCGGTCGGACGTCTCTTCATCGCCGGGATCATTCCGGGCCTGCTCACGGCCGCGATCTATCTGGCCCTGGTTCCAGCCATGGTGCGCATCGCGCCGAACTGGGCCCCTCCGCCGACGGAACGATACACCCTGACCGAGAAGATGCGCTCGCTGCGGCCCCTCTGGGCCATCGCGCTGCTGGTCGGGGTGGTGCTCGGAGGCATCTATACCGGGCTCTTTCCGCCCTCGGCGGCGGGCGCCATCGGCGCGCTGGGCGCGCTCCTGATCGCGTTGGCGCGGCGGAGGATGACAGCCGCCGTCTTCTGGGACTGCGTTGCGCGCTCGGCGACGATGGCAAGCTCGCTGTTCCTGATCATCATCGCAGGCTTCCTGTTCTCGCGCTTCATGGTGACGAGCGGGTTCGTGCCGGCGCTCGTGGACTGGATCGGATCGAGCGGCATGGGGCCCACGGAGTTTCTTGCCTTCATGGTGGTCTTCTACTTCGTGCTGGGAATGTTCATCGATGGCGCATCGATGGCCGTCATCACCCTGCCGTTCATGTACCCGGTGGCAAAGTCGCTCGGCATCGATCCCGTGTGGTTCGGCGTGCTGTTCGTCAAGCTGGTCGAGATCGGCGCGATCACACCGCCGGTGGGCATCAATCTCTTCGCCGTGGTCTCGGCCAGCGAGGGTCAGATGAAGCTCACCGACGCCGTCCGCGGCATCTGGCCGTTCGTGCTCGTCGAGATCGGCATCCTGGGGCTGCTCATTGCCTTCCCGGCTCTCTCCACCTGGCTGCCGGCCACCATGTAGCCGGCGAAGCCACCGCAGATCTCGTCCGAAACCGCCCTCGCCGGCCCGCCTCGCTTCGAAAGGATCACCATGGCCTCCGCAGACGATGCGCTCGTCACCCTCCGCGAAATGCCGACCGCCACGATCTACGAGGCGGCCGGCAAGCTCGGCGACATGGCGCCGTCGATCAGGCTCCTGACCCCGGGGCTGCGCATGGCCGGTTCGGCCTTCACCGTGAAGACGATGCCCGGCGACAGTCTCGCCGTCCTGCGCGCGATCGCGACCGCCCCCGCCGGCTCGGTGCTCGTAATCGACGGCGGCGGAACCGACCGGTCGACCGTATGGGGCGGCACCTCGACGATCGCCGCCATGGTGCGCGGCATTGCCGGGCTGGTGACGAACGGAGCCATACGGGACATCGACGAGATCCGGAGCCTCGGCTTCCCGGTCTTCGGCGCGGGCCTCTCGCTGCGCGGAACCGTCAAGGCCCATCCCGGCTGGGACCGCCTCCCGGTGTCGGTCGGCGGCGTGGTCGTGTGCCCCGGCGACCTTGTGGTCGGAGATTCGGACGGGGTGGTCGTGGTGGCGTCGGCCCGGCTCGCCGATGTCGCCCTGCGCGCAGTGGAACAGAAGCAGCTGGAGAACGCCCGGGATTTGCGCATCCGCGCCGGAGCGGATCTCCGCGAGGTACTGGAACTGCCGATTGCGGGGTGACGGCGATGACGGGCCAGACCATCAGCGAGAAGATCCTCTCCAGGGCCTGCGACCGCCGGGTCAAGGCCGGCGACTACGTCTATCCCGTGCCCGACCTGATCACCGTGCACGACTGGTACGTGGCGCAGTTCGATGCGGCGTTGCGCGAGCTCGGCGTCGAGCGCCTCCGCGAGCCGGAGAAGGTGCTGCTCTCCAGCGACCACGAACCGCTGGCCGTCAGCCTTCAGGCGGCCCAACGCCAGAAGGCTGTGCGCGAGATCGCCGCCAGATACGGCATCAGACACTTCTACGATGCCGGCCGTGGCGGCCACGGCCACATCTTTCCCATGGAACGCGGCCTCGTGCGCCCCGGGATGCTGGTTCTCGCATACGATCCGCACGTGACCAACTACGGCGCGGTGGGATGCCTCGGCATCTCTCTCGTCATCGAGATCTCCGAGGTGCTGGCCACGGGGACCGCATGGATCCGGGTCCCGGAGACGATTCGGATCGAGCTGAGCGGGGAGCGGCGCCCGGGCGTGACGATCCGCGATGTCGCCCAGCGCCTGATCGCCGATCTCGGGGCCGATCTCGTCGACTATTGCACGGTCGAGTTCGGCGGCTCGGCCCTGGACGCAATCGGCGTGGATCAGCGCATGACCCTGTGCAACACGCCCGTCGAGTTGGGCGCGAAGTCCGTCGTCGTCGAACCGGATGAGGTCGTGGAGGCGTGGCTCGCGTCCCGGGTGCACGGAGGGATCGAGCCGGTCGGCAGCGACCCGGATGCGGCGTTCAAGGCAACACTCTGCTACGACCTCGGTCTCCTCGAGCCTCAGGTGGCCGTTCCGCCCACCCCGGACCGGGTCGTCGGCGTGTCGCGCGTGGCTGGGCGCCCCGTCCAGCATGCCTTCATTGGCTCCTGTGCCAACGCATCCCTGTCTGATCTGCGAGATGCCGCAACGATCCTGCGGGGACACAGGATCTCACAGGGCGTCAGGCTCGTCGTGACGCCCGGCACACCGGAGATCGCTTCGCAGGCAGCCGCGGAAGGGGTGCTGTCGGTGTTCCACGATGCCGGCGCAATGGTGACACCGGCGGGGTGCGGCCCCTGCGCGGGCGGGCGGATCGCGCCGCTGGCCCCCGGCGAGGTGTCTATCAACACCGGAACCCGCAATGATCCGGGGCGGCTCGGCGCGCGCGATGCGGAGATCTACCTCGCCAGCCCCCTGACCGTCGCCGCCTCGGCCGTCATGGGGGCGATCGCGGATCCCCGCGACTTTCTCTGAGGAGGCGGCGATGGATTGGGTGCTCCGCGGACGCTGCTGGAAGTTCGGGCACGACGTCGCCGTGGACGGGGACATGATGCCGCTCGAGCTGGCCCTGGCCCGCGAGACGCGGCCGGAGATCCTACGCCGGTACTCGCTGATCGGCCTCGATCCCGAGTTCCCGGCCAAGGTTCAGCGCGGCGACATCATCGTCGGAGGTCGCCGCTTCGCCCAGGGGAACCCCCATATCCAAGGCCTGCTCGGCATCGCGGCCCATGGCTGCGGCCTCGTCTGCGAGTCGATCCCCCGCGGAAGCCTTCGGAATGCCGTCAACGCCGGCCTCCCCCTCCTCCCTCATTGCCGGGGCATAACGGAACGGGTGGAGACCGGCGACGAGTTGGAGGTCGACTTCGCGAGCGGCGAGATGATCAACCACACGCGGCAATGGACGGGGCGTTACCAGCCGCTTCCTGCATTTCTTCTCGACATCGTCGCAGCCGGCGGTTGGGAAGCCTCGCTTCGGGACAGGCTCAAGCGGCGGCGTCCAGTGCCCCCATGACGACTGTCCCTCGTTGAGCTTCGCCCACGGGCCTTGCCCGCCGCGTCGAGGCGATTTTGCCGACACCAGAGACGGTCGAACCGTCCAGGACTGTGTCGTTCGCATCCCCTAAGACAGGAGGCTTCGTTGCTGCATCCGCTCGATTTCCCGCGTTCCCATCGTCTCACCCAGGCTTCGCAGCGCGACAACCGCTTGGGCAATGGCTTTGACACCGCGGTCGACCGGCTGCGGCAGACCGGCGTCCCCGGGCAAACATCCGCGCCGGAGGAGGATGAGGCGACGCCCGGTGGAGTTGTCGTGCGCCGGATCCGGTTCGGCGACACCGCGATCGAGATCGGCGAGGAGCACGACTATACGGTGGCGCAGCTGCAGCTGATGAATCCGGCGCTGCGGGACAACCCGAATGTCCTCGTCGAGGGCGATATGCTGACGATCCTCGACCAGGCCTTGTTCGAGAGCGTCCAGGCGGCGGTTCGGATAACGGACGAGGCGGTGACTGCGCAGGCTTCCTACGACGCCATGACGCGCGATCTCGCCGCGGTACCGGCCAATCTCCGGAACCTATACGCCGCGGAGGCTCCATCGGTGCGGCAGACAGCGGAAGAGAGACGCGGGGAGGCGGCGGCGTTGCTGGCGCCCGGCTTGCTCGAAGCTGGCCTGGCCTCCGCACTGGACGAGGACGGCCTAACCGATGCGCTGGACAGCCATGTCGATGCCATCATGCCGGTGGGCGACGGGCATTCCGGGTTCGCTGCGATTGTCAATCAGGCCAGATCCGACGCCCGGGCTCAGATCGACGACATCTTCGGCCGGGAGGTGACGTTCGAGGACCAGGCGACGGGGGAGGAGCGAGCGGCCAGCCTGCGCGACCTGGTCGCGGCGGCCGAGGGCACGCCGACCACCACCCGGCGCCAGGACGGGTCGACGGAATGGGCGAATGTGCGGCAGGGCATGGTGGCCTTGATGGACGAGCTGTCGGACGAGGCGGTCGAGGCCAATGGCGGCAATGGGGCGAACGACAACCTGATCCGGACCGAGGCCGTGCGCAATGTCGCTCAGATCCTGGCGGCGGCGACACCGAACCGAGACCTCGCCTTCGACAGCGATCCGTTGGTGTCGATGGTCAATGGCGCCGCGGACGAGATCCTGGTCCTGCGCTCCGTCCAGGCCGTCAACGACGCGGCGGAAGACATGGATGCCGCCCTCGATGCGCCGGACACGCTGCCGGCGCTGACGACGCTCGTGGAACAGACGGAAGGCATCGACATCGGCCTCGCTGCCCAGCGGGTCCAGGGGTCGCAATCCGCGGTCGAGGGTGCCCTGTTCGACCTGTTCCGTCAGCAGGTCGACCTCGGCAGAGCGGCCGATATGGCAGACGACCCGAGGGTCCGAAACGCGATGACGGACCTCACGCTCCTGGCGGACCGGATGCACACAGCCGAGGGCCAGGATGCGGTCCGGGATCTCGCGGCCACGCTGGTCCGGGTGATCGAGCTGACCGGGTCGCAGTCGCGCCAGTCGTCGGAGAGCGTGGCGCTCCAGATCGGCGCCGGCTTGCGCGAGGCGATCAGCGACGGCCACAGCCCCGCCCTGGCGCAGGAGGTCGCGCGCCAACTGATGGCAGGCGAAGACGGCGCCCCCCGGTACGAGGCGGAGGCGTCGATCATCCTCGAGCAGGCCGGGATGGGCGTCGAGCGGCTGCAGGAGAACGCCGCATCCACCGGGCAGGAGTTCTACGACGACGTCGTCTACCCGGCCGAGCTGGGGCGGCAGAATTTCGAGGGATCGACCACGTTCTCGCACGAGGACGGGGTCGCCGCGCTGCTGGAGTCGGAGCAGGACCTGGTCGAGCAGACCGATCGCTACGGCGAGGCCGTGGTCCTGACGCTGGCTGCGACGCAGAAGCTACCGCCCGAGCTGGAAGGGCTGGACGGCGCCCATCGCCTGCAGGACGCCCGGTCCGCGCTCGAGACCGAGGTGAACCAGGACGTGGTGACCGGCGAGGGCGAGGAGGCGGAGGTCAACGCCATCCCGCTTCTCACCCAGTACAGCCCCAGCGCGGCCCTGGCGTCGCAACGGGTGGCCGCAGACCAGGCCGCCGCGCGGATGCGCGACGTTCCCGCGGAGGATCTCGACCGGCTGGTCGAGGAGCTCGGCCGGCTGCCGGCAGACGACCCCTACGCCCAGATGGCTTCCGAGCTGGAATCGCTGGAGGATCCCCGGGCCGTGCTTTACGAGAGCCCGGAGCTGACGCTCGCCCTGCTCGACCGCTTCAGCGAGCCCGATCCCGCCGAACCGGATGTGCGACCGGCGCCGAATGCCGGCTTCCTGTCCCGAGCCGGGCGAGACATCCTGCTGGAGGTCTTCTCCTTCCAGAGCCAGGCCGGCGGCGGCATGCTCCCCGGCATGACACCGATCCAGCCCACGATGAACACGCGGCTCGATGCCCTCCAGGCTCGCCTCGACGCGCAGAGACGCATGGCGGCACTGTACAATCCGCAGAACGCCGCACGCAGCGGCTTCTCGGCGCTGACCGGTACCGCCCAGCGGCTCTGGCTCCAGGCCAACCCGATCCAGGACATCGAGGCCCGCACCGGTTTCGCGGCGCGCGCCCCGGCCATCCCCTTCGTCAGCATCGGGTCTGCAGCCCTGAACGCCTGGGGTGCCACTTTCCTTGAGGCACCGAGGGTGATGGACCGGCTCTGGGGTGGGTATTTCGCCGCCGCCACGGCCTGGGACCTGACCCAGGCGGTCGGCGGCGCGCGCGCCTGGGCCACCGGCCGGGCCAACTTCTCGCAAATCAGCAGACTGCGCGGCTGGGGGTGGCTGCCGCGCATCTTCGGCGGCGCTACGGCCGCCCTGTCGGTGGCCTATACCTTCGACGAGCTGCGCCGGGGCGACCTGCCGATGGCCGCCGCTTGGGTGCCGGGCACCGCCGCCAGCATCTATGCCCTGGCTCCGGGGGCGACCGCGGCGGGGCCGGCCGTCGCTGTAGGCTTCCTGCTCACCGCGGGGCTGGTCACAGGCATCAACCAATACCGCCATGTCCAGGACGCCAACCGCCTCGAAGGGCCGCTGGCCACCTATCTGCGCGGCGCGGCCCCCAATGTCGACAAGCCTGAAAGCCTGGCGAACTGCGACGAGAACGGCGTGCCCTACTTGGCTCTAAACCCGGAGATCGCGCGGGCGCAGGGCGTCGAGCCACATGAGATGGTCGACTATCTCTACAGCCTCGACGAGGGGGAACTGCTCGGCGAGCGCGACATGCTGATCGACTACGCCCTCCAGGTGAAGCCGAATGACGGCGAGTTCCCGGTTCGGTCGGAGCCAGGAGAAGAAGCGCCGGACACAGTCGAACTCCATACCACGCCGGACGGGGAGCGGGTGCCGGTCCTGGGACCCAGCCGGAACCGGATCGAGACGATCGAGGATTTCCAGCGCTGGGCACAGGGTGCCGGATATGCCCTGCCGACCGGATCCTGAGACGGAGGTGTGTCACGGGTCCGGACGGCAGAGCTCTCCGGCTCTACGTCGAAGGCCAGGACATGGACATGAGTGCCCCCTGACGGTCTATGTATGTCGGCAGTCTCGAGTGACTGCGGACACGCGGCGTGCCGCAAAGCAGAAGCCGGCGGGCTTTCGCCAGCGGGGCCCCGGTCAGACCTCGATATCGAGGGAGTTATAACAAAGTTGGTTGCAGGGACAGGATACCACCGATACCCATACAAGCTCGCCACCGCAGTATAGCTTCCGCGAATCTCTCCCAGACGGCCCCGGCCATGCGGAGCGTGCCAATGAGGAGGTCGATGCCGCTGCGGCCGATGGTGTCAAGCGGGGCGCCGCCATGTGCCGAACCGATGCAAGGCACAGTTCGCCGTCCTCTTCAGGGAGCGCTTCATCAGGGCCATGGCGGCCCGACGTGTTGAACCACCCGCCCTACACGGACTTGCTGACAGTCCCTGCCGTTACGAGGCCAGATCAAGGTCCGACTTCAGCGCGACAAGGAAGCGTGCCGCCTCGCCCCCCGTCACGACACGGTGATCGAAGGTCAGGGACAACGGCAACACCCTGCGCACCGCCGGCTGGCCCCCATGCACCATGACGCGTCGGTCGACGCGGCCGGCCCCGATGATCGCCACCTGGGGCGGTACGACGACGAGGCTCGCGAAGCGTCCGCCGATCATGCCGAAATTCGACAAGGTGATGGTCGCCCCTCTCAGCTCCTCCAACGGGATCGAGCGCGCGGCGGCATCGGCCCGCAGCTGATCGAGGCCGGCGCGCAGGTCGCCTGCGGCACGCCCGCCGACATCGCGCAAGACCGGAACGATGAGACCGTCCCCGGTGTCCACCGCGATGCCGATATCGATGCGCGACAGCAGCCGTCGCTCGCCAGCCCCTGCATCGTACCAGGCATTGAGTGACGGCTCGGCCTTGCAGGCCGCTGCGATCGCCCGCAAAAGCCGGATCGTGACGTCCTCGCCTGGCGCCCAGTCGTCGATGTCCGCCTCGTCGGTCACCCCGGCGGGGACGACTTCGGCATGCGCGGCCGCCATCCTCTGCGCCATGGCGCGACGCATGCCTCTCAGCGCCTCGGGAGGGCCCGCGTCAACCAAGCTCCTGGCTGCCCGCTCGACGTCCGCACGCGTGATCGTGCCGTCGGGCCCGGTGGCCTGCACGAGATTGAGGTCGACGTCGAGCTTGCGCGCAAGCGCCCGCACCGCCGGAAGGACGCGCAGGCGGCCGCCGCCCACCGGTTCCGTCGGCGCCACGACCTTCAGAGGCCCCTGCCCTCCCCGATCGAGTTCGCCGACCACCGTACCGGCATCCTCTTCGACCGTGTCCGCGAATGCGACGAGCGGGGCGCCAACCTTCACCACATCTCCCTTGGCGCCGAACAGGCGGACGATGCGGCCACTCCAGGGCGACGGCACCTCCACGACGGCCTTGTCCGTTTCGACCGACACGAGCGGCTGATCGACGACCACATGGTCGCCTTCCGTCACGTGCCAATCGACGATCTCCGCCTCCTCGAGGCCTTCGCCGAGATCGGGCAGGAGGAACTCGCGCATGGGAGCCTCCGATGAGCGTCAACCGAACTGGCAGATCCGGCGTGCCGCGGCCACGATGCGACCGACCGATGGCATGTAGTACTGCTCAAGCCGGTGCAGTGGTATGACCGTGTCATAGCCGGTGACCCGGGCAATCGGGGCGAGCAGCGAAGTCAGCCCGCGCTCGGCGATCAGAGCGGCGATCTCGGCGCCGAAGCCTCCGGTACGCGCCGCCTCGTGCACGACGACGCATCGTCCGGTCTTTGCCACCGAGGCGAGCAGGGTCCGCTCATCGTAAGGCTTGAGCGTCGCGAGATCGATCACCTCCGCGTCGATGCCGTCGGCTGCAAGCTCTTCGGCGGCCATCAGAGTCTCCTTCAGCGTCGCTCCCCAGCTGACGAGTGTCACGTCCCGCCCTTCCCGCAGCACGAAGGCGACGTCCAGCGGCAACGCCTCCCCGCTGTCCGCAACCTGACCTTTCACCGCCCGGTAGAGCCGCGTCGGTTCGAGGAACACCACCGGGTCCGGATCGCGGATTGCGGCAAGAAGGAGACCGTAGGCGCGTTCGGGCGAGGACGGCACCACGACGCGCAGCCCCGGAATTTGGGCCAGCATGGCCTCGGTGCTCTCCGAGTGATGCTCCGGAGCGCGGATTCCGGCGCCGCAGGGGGTGCGCAGGACCATCGGACAGCTGAGCCGCCCCTGGGTGCGATTGCGGAGCCTGGAGGCATGGTTCGCCAACTGATCGATACAAGGATAGAGGAAACCCATGAACTGAATCTCGCCCACGGGCCGCAGGCCCTGAGCCGCCATGCCGACGCACAGACCGCTGATCAGGAGTTCGGACAGTGGCGTGTCGATCACGCGCTCGGCTCCGAACCGCTGCTGCAAACCAGCAGTGGCGCGAAAGACGCCGCCGTTGATCCCGACATCCTCGCCGAGCACGATGACATTGGGGTCGTCCTCCAGAGCGCGGGCCAACGCCAGGTTGATGGATTCGACGAGCGTCACCTCAGGCATCGGATGCTCCCTTCACTTCATCGCGCTGGGCGACGTAGGCCTCCGGGAGCTCGGCATAGAGATGATCGAACATGGTTCCGGGCGGGCGCGGGCCTATGGCCAGATAGTGCGCGGTGGCCGCCTCGATACGCGTCTGACAGTCTGCCGACAGCCGCTCCTCCGCCGCCTTGTCCCACGCCTGCCGGCTCACGAGATGAGCCCTGATCCGTGCGATGGGCTCCTCCTTCCAGCGCGCCTGGACCTCCTCCGGCGAGCGATAGCGTGCGGCATCATCTGCCGTCGTGTGGTCACCGAGCCTATAGGTCACGGCCTCGATGAGACGAGGTCCCTCGCCGGTTCGGGCGGCAGCGATCGCCTCCTCCACGGCGGCACGAACCGCAATCACGTCGTTGCCGTCCACCTGCTCGCCCGGGAATCCGGCAGCAATCGCCTTCTGGGCCAGGGTCTGCGATGCGGTCTGGAGCTTGATCGGTACGGAAATGGCCCATTGGTTGTTGTTGACGACGAACACGACCGGCAGCTTCCAGACACCGGCGAAGTTCATCGCTTCCCACAGATCGCCCTTCGAGGTCGCCCCGTCACCGAGCAGGCACACAGCGACCCTCGGCTCCCTTCTGAGCCTGAAGGCATAGGCGACGCCCGCAGCATGCGGTGCCTGCGACCCGACAGGGATACAGAACGGGAAATCATGGGCGGGCCCGGAGAAGCAACTGCCGCGCTCGTCGCCCCCCCAATAGAGCAGGATCTCCTCCATCTTGACCCCGCGCCAGAGAAGCGCTCCGGTGTCACGGTAGGAAGGGAGGAGTACGTCTTCCACCCGCATGCCGCTGGCGATGCCGACCGACACCGCCTCCTGGCCGAGGGAGACGGGATAGGTCCCAAGGCGCCCCGTGCGCTGAAGGGCTACGGCCTTCACGTCGAAGGCGCGGGTCAGCACCATGGCCCGAAACAGAGAGACCAGCAAATCCGTGTCGGACGCGAAGCTCGGCAACCCTTTGCGGACGCGGCCGTCCGGCGCGAGATAGCTGCGGCGGCGCACCTCAAACCGCGCAATCACCGGGAGTTCCAGATCGGCCGCTGTTGTTTCAGCCATGCTCTCGCCTCGTGTCGGTGGACGGTTGAGCGCTCATGAGGCTCGCAGGCGAGGCGCCGGCTCACCCCCTTGCGGAGGCGGCAGTGAAGCGGAATGGCCGGGATCATCGATCATCGGGTGAGCGATGCGCCACGGGGCTGCATGTCCCACAATCCGGATCCAGCTTTCGGACCGACGGGTCCTCAGCTGTGGATCGTGAAGCGGCCGTGCTGCGTCCCTGCCGTGAGCCGCGCAAACTGCGCCTGACTCATATGGACAAGCGTCGCGTGATCGCCGCTCTCCAGATAGACCTCTGGTTGTTCCTGGATACTGTCATCGACGATCACACCCAGGCCGTAGCACGCGCCAACCGGGGGGACGGCACCGTGGGCACAGTCCCGGAAGATCTCATCGATCTCCGTTTCGGAGGCGAGCTCGATGTCACGACCGAGTTGCGTCCTCAGATCCGACAAGCGGAGGTGGTGCGACGCCGGCAGGACGGCGAGGACGAAGCCGCTCTCACGGCGAAGCACGACGCCTTTGGCCAGACGATCCGCTGGGATGTGACATGCTTCGGCCGTGCCTGTGGACGATCGCGTCGAGTCATGTGTGATCACATCGTACTCGATGCGCTCGTCAGCGAGATACTTCTGGAGTGTCGGGGCAATGGCCATAGTGTTCCCTCCTATGCGCCGACCATAGGCTGCGCGCTCTGTGAGGGTCGTCCTGGCAGGCCGCCGCCTCACGGTGCGTGGCTGCTCACTTCGTTATGATACGTCCCTTACTCGTCGGCGACAATCGATCCCGATGTGTGGCTGCGGATTCGCGTCAACACGGTTTCGACATGGGGCCTGATCCAACGCTGATTGGGACCCATATGGC
Source organism: Inquilinus sp. OTU3971 (assembly GCF_038440215.1). NCBI lineage: Bacteria > Pseudomonadati > Pseudomonadota > Alphaproteobacteria > Rhodospirillales > Rhodospirillaceae > Inquilinus > Inquilinus sp. OTU3971. Next base: position 16,098 of record NZ_JASATH010000174.1, read on the forward strand.
CGAAGTACGGGCGACGCCGAACGCCTGTGAAGAGTCAGGTTGCGCCGAAGCGCGCTTCCGCATAGTATTCTTAGCCCGATAAGAACATATTCATTGAGCGATCCAAGACCAAATGTCTGACAACATTTGAAATGTATGACTTACGTCTGTGAAAGGGCACAAATCTCGTTCTTTGGATCAATAAATTTATTGACAAAGATGAAGAGAGCTGATTTATCGACCGAGGCAGCTGGATTCAAGGTCGCCCAAGCATAGTGTCCCCGGCGCATCACTGGAGATGCGACATCGCAGCGATGCGCCGGCCCAGGCATTCGCGGCGAACCCATCTGTCGACGCTTTCCCAACGACCACAGGAACCCACGAACCCAGGGAGGACCGGCAAATGCCCGCAGACAGCACCGATTTGATCCGGGGTTTGCCTGACGCGCCGCCGCAACAGGGCGGCTTCATCGGTGGAGCTTGGCCGATCGGCCGCACTGCCCTCGCGGCGCTGATTGATATGGGCATGACGGAAGAGGACATCGCGCGCTACTTTTCGGTCAGCCTCAGCAGTGTTGCCGCGATCCGCGCAGAGTACCTCGTCGCCAAGACAACCGGTTCGGAGCTTGCGTAAGAGCGGCGGCGATGACGGTTCGTGCTGGGCAAACCTTGCCCCCCTCAGCTGTCGACCGGAGGAGTGGGGTCACAGATGTCTTTCATCAGGGGTCAACTGGCGGGAGTGATCTCGACCGCCGCGGCGGACGGCACTCATTGCTGAGGAAACATGCACAACAAAGTCCTTTACCTGGTCTCCACCCCCAACCCTGAGGCGAGTCACCGCGCTACGCAGCCGCTGTTCCGGACGCGGACCGCGACCGGTCCCGGCCTCACGGATTTTGAGCGGCTTGGGCTGTCTGTCGAGGGCGTCGGAACCGAATGGGTGCAACTGACCGGCTGTTTTGCGAAGCGGCTTGACCTCCGTATCACCGGCCGGCCGCGCGAGGACGACGACGACTCCGCGGCCATTGTCTGGGACGTTCTCGCCCACTGGCGGCTGCCGCGCCGGCATTGCCTCGTCCCGTCGGATGTCGATGAGTGGCTCGGGATGTGCAGCCTCGACGCCTTTGCCCTGCTCCGCGGGCTCCGGAACGACGCGATCGCGGAGACCACCGGCTTGGCGACAGTCTCGGATTGCTTCGAGCATTGCGGCCGGCGCGTCGTCAACCCGTTCCGCGACCGCTTCGGCAACGACACCTGCCCTGCCAGCGAGTACGGCCATGCCTATCGGCTGTGGCGGAGCCGTTGGTGCGAGGTCTCGGGGAATACCCGGATCAATAGCTGATAGCGGGCTTGTCACGTTGTCGAGTGTGGCCGCTCTGAAGCGAGCGTCCGCCGGGCTCAGGCGGCGACGCCTGCCGCGTTACGCCATGCCGCGAACGCCTC
>NZ_JASATH010000175.1:0-17508 GCF_038440215.1 Inquilinus sp. OTU3971
CAAACCGCCGGCCCCCTCGGCCGCCCGGGCCGGGGGGCGCCCCAACTCCCCGTGGGCGCCCTTCGCCGACCGGGGCGCTGCGGTGCGCCGGGAGAGGCGGGGGAGCCGCCGGGACCCGTCCCGGCTGATCCCAACCGGATCCCGACCACCGCAACCCGCCGTCCCCGACCGGCGGGTTTTTTCTTGCCGGCCGCCCTGCCCCCCGAAGGACCTCAGACCATGAGCCAGCCCGCCCTCGACCCGCAGGCCCACCAGGCAACGACCGAGCCCCGGATTCGCCGGGCCATTGCCGCCGACGCCGACGCCGTCCGGACGCTGACCCGCGCCGCCTATGCCAAATGGGTGCCGGTGATCGGCCGCGAGCCGAAGCCGATGACTGTCGACTACGACCAGGCCGTGCGCGAGCACCGGATCGATCTGCTGCTCGAGGGCGACGACCTGGTGGCGCTGATCGAGATCATCGACCGCGGCGACCACCTGCTGATCAAGAACCTGGCGGTGGCGCCCGAGGCCCAGCGCCGCGGCCACGGCCGGCGCCTGCTGGCCCATGCCGAGGCGCTGGCGGCGGAGCTGGGGCGGCCGCTGCTGCGGCTGTACACCAATCCGCGCTTCGCCGGGAATGTCGACCTCTACGCCCGCGCCGGCTTCGCGGTGGACCGGGAGGAGCCGTTCCTGGAAGGCACCACCGTCTATATGAGCAAGCCGGTGCCGTTGGACCGGCCGGGATTGTCGGGTTGAGGAACGCAAAGCCCCAGCCTGGTCCCCGATGAAAAATACGAAGGACGATAAAATGCCTGTCATGGAACCAGACTGGGACTTAAATCTTAGAATCGATTACCTATAGGCGCAAGACGAAAGCTTTTGTCCTACTTAAGCGTGCAACTAACGAGCGCAAAAGTTCCCGAGACTGTGATCGATCTTACGGCCGGTCGCCGCCCCGGGGAACGAGCCCGGGGCGACGCGGCTGCGGTCAGTCCCGCCGCGCCATATAGGCGGCGAAAGCGTCCTTGTGGTCGCGGTGCCAGCGCGACAGGGCGGGGCGGTTGCGGATGATGTCCTCCGCCGCCCAGCGGATGCGCTTCTCGTCCATCGTCCGGGTGACGTCGTTGTCCGGGCAGAGGATGTAGAAGTCGCCGCGGCCGAGGCCGTCGAGCATGAACTCCACCACCTGCTCCGCGCTCCAGGCCGCCGCCGGCTTCTCGGTGGCGCCGCGGGCGGTGATGCCAGTGAAGGTGTAGCCCGGGATCAGGAGATGCGCGGTGACGCGGCAGCCCTCGGTCTCGCGCAGCGCATGCGCCAGCCCCTCGGTCAGCACCTTCACCCCGGCCTTGGAGACGTTGTAGGCGGTGTCGCCCGGAGGGGTGGTGATGCCCTGCTTCGAGCCGGTGTTGACGATCAGCCCGTCGCCGCCCCGCTCGATCATGACCGGGGCGAAGACCTGCACGCCATGAATCACGCCGTAGAGGTTGACGTCGAGCAGCCGGCGCCAGCGGTCGTAATTCTCCCACGGGCCGCCGCCCTGGCCGATGCCTGCATTGTTCATCAGCACCGCGACCTCGCCGAAGGCCGAGAGGGCGGCGTCGCGCAGCGCCTCGACCTGCTCGTGCCGCGACACGTCGGTCGGCACGGCACGGATGTCCGGGGCGCCGCCGGCGGCGAGCTCCGCCACCTCGCCGGCAGCGCGGTCAAGCGCCTCGCCGGGCAGGTCGGCGAGCACGACCTTGAGGCCGATCGAGGCGAAGCGCTTGGCGGCGGCGAGGCCGATGCCGCCGGCGGCACCGGTGACGACGGCGACGCGGCCGGCCCGGATCGCGGGATGGGTGGGCATGGAAGACTCCTTGGAGATGACCCGGGGGTCGACGGCCGGGGGATCGAGGGCCGGGTGGCCGGCCTCAGTGATCTGGGTCGGCCGGGCCCGGCCGGCAAGCGGGGGGAGCCTACTCCCGGGCGCCGTTGCGGATCGCTTCGTGGTGGCGGATCACCTCGGCGACGATGAAGGCCAGGAACTTCTCGGCGAAGTCCGGGTCGAGATGCGAGTCCTCGGCCAGCCGGCGCAGCCGCGCGATCTGCGCCGCCTCGCGGCCCGGATCGGCCGGCGGCAGGCCGACCGTGGCCTTCAGCCGCCCGACCTTCTGGGTGCATTTGAAGCGCTCGGCCAGCAGATGCACGAGGGCCGCGTCGATGTTGTCGATGCTGCTGCGCAGCTCCGCCAGCTCGGGCGGGATGGCGGGCGTGGCCTGTGGCTTCGTGTCGGCGTTCTGGTCCATCGGGTCACCTGGCTCCGGAAAGGTCCGACCATACGGCAGCCATTCCGCCCGGCCAAGCCGGCAGCCCAAGGCTGCGGCAAAGCGGCGGATTCCGCTTGCGCAGGGCGCCGCGGTCGCGGAGAGAGGCCGGATGCCCGATGCGCCCGCCCCGGTTCCGCTGGATCGCACCGCCTTCGCCGCGGATGCGCCGAGCGTCGCCCGCGCCCTGATCGGCACGACCCTGCTGGTGGACGGCGTCGGCGGCGTGGTGGTCGAGACCGAGGCCTATGATCGCAAGGACCCGGCATCGCACGCCTTCGCCGGGCCGACCCCACGCAACGCCCCGATGTTCGGGCCGGTCGGCCACGCCTATGTCTACCGGTCCTACGGGCTGCACTGGTGCCTGAACCTGGTGTGCGACGCCACCCAGCCGGGCAGCGCCGTGCTGATCCGGGCGATCGCGCCGGCCGAGAGGATCGAGATCATGCGGACACGGCGCGGGCTGGACGCGCTGCGCCTGCTGTGCGCGGGCCCCGGACGGCTGGCCCAGGCGCTGGCCGTCACCGGGGCGATGACCGGACTGCCGCTGCACGAGCCGCCCTTCCGGCTGCTGCCGCGCACCGAGGCGGAACCGGCGATCGCGGTCGGGCCGCGCATCGGCCTCACCCGGGGCGTCGACACGCCCTGGCGCTTCGGCCTGGCTGGATCGCCCTTCCTCAGCCGTCCGTTCCGCTGAGAGGCCGGGACAGGGCCCCTGCCCCGGCCTGGACCGCTCAGAGGTTGAAGTCGATGTGGCCGAACAGGCCGCCGAGCACGCTGCCCAGCGCGTCGCCGACGCCATCGGCCACATGGCCGACCGCCTCACCCACGCCGCCGACGACGTCGCCGACGGCCGACTGCGTGCCCTCGAGCACCGAACCGACGGCCGAGGTGGCGCCACCGACCACGTCGCCCAGCGCGTCGCCGACGACCGCGCCGACACCGCTCACCACGCCGCCGACGATCTCGCCGGTCTCGCCCACCGCCGTGCCGACCGTGCTGCCGACGCCGGCGACCGCGCCGCCCATCACATCGCCGACATCGTGCAATACGCCGCCGAGAAGGCCGGTCAGATCAAGGATACCGCTCATGAACGTCTCCTGTGTGAAGGAAGGATTTCTGATTACCGCCGCCAGGACCCCGACTTCGCCAAACGACCTCGACCAGGTGAGATTCTTCTTCGAACATGGAAAGAATCTATCCGGCAAAATCCGGCGATCCTGGCATCGGGCCGGTCGATTTGCAGAAATCGGCCGACAGAACTCATTCCTACCACTCAGATGTCGCAAGTATACCTGCTATGTTATGCAGATTGACTGACATCAAACGTCCACGAATCGAGATTTCCGTCGCCGTGACGCGATTTCATCCGGTTCGGGGATGGAGCAGTCTGGCCGGGCGCTGGGACGGGATGCCGCGGCGGCTTGCCGCAGCCGGTGCGCCATACAACCTTATGCGAATCTTCTTTGCGGTATCCGCCGAATAGAAATACGATGAGCCCAATCGTCGTGACTTAATGCGACCCAGAAAAACCCAATAATAACAAATAAAATTATCAAGAAAGGGGGAACCCCTGGTAGAGCACGATGCGGGGTGAGGGGCAAATGGATCAAATTTTTCAGAATTTCATCCTACACCTCCCGGCCATCGGTCGGCTGGGGGTGGGAGATCTGTTGGAGCAGACGGTCCGGGGGTATGGGCTGAGACACTTTGCCTATGTCAGCTTCCCGTCGGGGGAAGACGACATGCCGCTGATGCTGACGACCTATCCCGCGGACTGGGTCGAACGCTACGGCGAGCACCGCTACGACCGCATCGATCCGGTGATCGCGCGCGCGGTCGGCACCATGCTGCCCTTCAACTGGACGATCGAGTCGCTGAAATCGCCGCGGCAGCCGATCTCGCGGCGGCTGAAATGCTTCCTGGACGAGGCGGCGGAGGCCGGCATCCGGCGCGGCGTGACCATCCCGATCCATGACCGCCAGGGCCGTGCGTCCAGCCTGACTCTGGCCGAGTTCGGCACCGAGCCGGATTTCCAGGGCTGCATCGACCGGCACCAGCATGCGCTGCACCTGGTCGCGCTGCATCTGCATGCCCGGCTGCGCCAGGATGAGCGGCCCGAGCCCGAGACGCGGCCGGCGCTGACGCCGCGGGAGATCGACTGCCTGCAATGGGCGGCCAAGGGCAAGAGCGCGTCCGATATCGCCGAGATCATGAGCATCAGCCGCCGCACCGTGGTGTTCCACACCGAGAATGCGAAGCAGAAATTCGGTGTCGCAACACTGTCACAAGCGATCGCCAGAGGGATGATGCATGACATCATCATCTGCGCCTGAGCGAAACCTGTAAACCTATACAGCTCCCGACAGCTTTCGATTCGAACGAAGCTTCGCGCGGTTAGAACTCATTGAGCTGTGGTGCCAGGCTGACACCCGTCTGACTTGTGTCAGCCTGGCCCGGCGGAGCGAGGCGGCGTGGGGATCGCGATCGTTACCGAAGGCACCGGCCGCGGCAGCGCCGCCGGGCCTCGAAGGATTTCAAATCGAGTCCTTGCGCCAATTTGTGCCGGCCATGCTGCCGCGCGTGGGCATCGGGGAGCCTGGATATGAGCAGCGTTTTCGACAATCCGGAGGGCCGCTTCCACGTCCTGGTCAACGACGAGGGGCAGCATTCGCTGTGGCCTGCCTTCATCCCGGTCCCGGCCGGCTGGACTGCGGTGCTGCGCGACGCCGCCCGCCCGTCCTGCCAGGACCATATCGACAGCCATTGGACCGATCTGCGACCGGCATCGCTGGCCGGTCGGTGACCACCGCCTGCGGACGGCCTCCCTTTTTATTCTGCGAGCGAGTTGAGCCATGGACAGCATCGATTTCGGCAGCGCTTCACTGCCCCTGACGACGGCCCAGACCGGCATGTGGCTGGCGCAGAAGTTCATGCCCGAGATCGAGTTCAACCTCGCCGAGGCGATCGAGATCCACGGCCCGCTCGACGCCGGCCTGATGCAGGCGGCGCTGCGGCAGCTGACGCGGGAGGCCGAGGCGCTGCGCATCCGCTTCGTCGAGGGCGGCGATGGCCCGCGGCAGGTGATCCGGCGCGAATACGAAGGCGACATCCCGTTCATCGATTTCAGCGCCGAGCCGGACCCGCGGGACGCCGCCGGCCGCTGGATGAAGGCGGACTACGCCCGGCCGCTCGACCCGCTGACCGACGAGCTGTGGTACTCCGCCGTGCTCAAGATCGCGGACGAATCCTTCATCTGGTACCACCGCGTCCACCATTTGCTGATGGACGGCCTGTCCGGCGGGCTGTGCACCCGCCGCGTCGCCGAGCTGTACACCGCCCTGGTCGAGGATCGGCCGCCGAGCGACGCCACCGCGTTCGGCTCGCTGGCCGAGGTGCTGGCGGAGGAGGCGTCCTATCGCGGCTCCGACCGCTTCGTCCGCGACCGCGACTACTGGATGGAGCGCTTCGCCGACACGCCGTCGCCGATCACGCTGTCGCACCGCCGGCTGGCATCCGGCGACCTGCTGCGCGACCGGTCCTTCATGGAGCCGGGCCTGGTGGCGTCCCTGCGCGCCCTGGCGCAGTCCATCGGCGCCAGCCTGCCGCAGATCCTGATCGCCCTGACCACCACCTATCTCTACCGCATGACCGGGGCCGAGGACCTGATCGTCGGCCTCACCGTCACCGCGCGGGCCAATGCCCGGATGCGGCGCACCCCGGCGATGCTGGCCAACGCCGTGCCGCTGCGGCTGCGGATGGACCCGGCGCTGACCATGCAGGACGTGATCCGCCAGGTCGGCACCGAGGTCCGCCAGTGCCTGCGGCACCAGCAGTACCGCTACGAGGACATGCGGCGCGACCTGAACCTGCTGCCCAACAACCAGCAGCTGTTCACGATGCTGGTCAACATCGAGCCCTTCGACTACGACCTGCGCTTCGGCGGCCTGCCGATGACGCCGCAGAACCTGTCGAACGGGTCGACCAACAATCTCGGGGTCTTCATCTACGACCGCGGTGACGACAAGGGCCTGTGCATCGACCTGGACGCCAATTCGGCGCTGTACACGGCCGAGGAGCTGGCCGGCCACCGCGAGCGCCTGCTGCGCCTGGTCCGTTCGGTCGTCGCCGACCCCGGCCGGTCGATCGGCGGGATCGACCTCCTGGCCCCGGAGGAGCGGCAGCGGCTGCTGGTGGATTGGAACCGGACCGACCGGCCGGTCGAGCCGGACACGCTGACCGCGCTGCTTGACGCCCAGGCCCGGACGGCGCCGGCCGCGACCGCACTGGTGTTCGAGCGGGACGAGCTGAGCTATGCCGAGCTCGACGCCCGCGCCAACCGCCTGGCCCGGCTGCTGGCCGCGCGCGGCGCCGGGCCGGAGCGGATCGTCGCCGTGGCGCTGCCGCGGTCGGTCGAGCTGGTCGTCGGCCTGCTCGCGATCCTCAAGAGCGGCGCCGCCTATCTGCCGATCGACCCCGACTATCCGCTGGACCGCATCGCCTTCATGCTCGGCGACGCCCGGCCGGTCACGGTGGTGACCAACCGGGACTTCGCCTGGGTGGTGCCGGACGATGCCGACTGCCTGGTGCTCGACACGGCGGAGGTGGGGGCCGAGCTGGCCGCGGCCGACCCGTCCGGCCTTGAGGCCGTCAGGCTGTCGCCGCTGCATCCCGCCTATGTGATCTACACCTCGGGCTCGACCGGCCGGCCGAAGGGCGTTGCCGTGTCGCACGGCGCCATCGTCAACCGGCTGCGCTGGATGCAGGCCGAATACGGCCTGACGGCCGATGACCGGGTGCTGCAGAAGACGCCGTCCGGCTTCGACGTCTCGGTCTGGGAGTTCTTCTGGCCGCTGATCCAGGGCGCCGCCCTGGTGGTGGCCCGGCCCGGCGGGCACCGCGACCCGGCCTATCTGGCCCGGCTGATCCGCGACGAGCGGATCACCACCCTCCATTTCGTCCCCTCGATGCTGCGCGCCTTCCTGCAGGAGCCGGAAGCGGCCGGCTGCACCGGGCTGCGGCGCGTCTTCTGCAGCGGCGAGGCCTTGCCCGAGGACCTGCAGACCCAGTTCCACGCGACGCTGGCGGTGCCGCTGCACAACCTGTACGGGCCGACGGAGGCCGCGGTCGACGTGACCTATTGGGAGTGCCGCCGCGACGCCGAGCCCGGCCCGGTGCCGCTGGGGCGGCCGATCTGGAACACCCAGCTCTACGTGCTCGACCCCGGGCTGCAGCCGGTCCCGGTCGGCGTCAGCGGCGAGCTGTACCTGGCCGGGGCCAACCTCGCCCGCGGCTACATCAACCGGTCGATGCTGACGGCCGAGCGCTTCGTCGCCAACCCCTACGGCCCGCCCGGCAGCCGGATGTACCGCACCGGCGACCTGGTGCGCTGGCGGGCCGACGGCACCCTCGACTTCCTCGGGCGCATCGACCACCAGGTCAAGCTGCGCGGCTTCCGCATCGAGCTGGGCGAGATCGAGGCGGCGCTGATCCGCAGCGATACCGTGGTCCAGGCGGCGGTGGTCGCCCGCGAGGACCGGTCGGGCGACCCGTATCTGGCCGCCTATGTGGTGCTCGAGCCCGGCGCGATGCTGGAGCCGGCGGCGCTGCGGCACGATCTGGCGCTGCGGCTGCCCGACTACATGGTGCCGGCCACCTTCACCGCGCTGGACGCCCTGCCGCTGACCCCGAGCGGCAAGCTGGATCGCAAGGCGCTGCCGGCGCCGGAGCGGCAGTCCTCCGCCGGCTACGTCGCGCCGCGGACGCCGACCGAGGCGACCCTGGCGGCGATCTGGGCCGAGACCTTCGGGCTGGAGCGGGTCGGCGTCGAGGACAATTTCTTCGAGCTCGGCGGCCATTCCATGCTGGTGGCGCAGCTGATCGGCCGGGTGAAAGCCACCTTCGCCGTCGACCTGCCGCTGGCCATGGTGTTCGAGGTCTCGACCATCGCCGGCCTCGCCGGCAAGGTCGACCAGGCCCTCGGCGACGGCCTCGCCGCCGCCTCGCTCGACCTCGCCGCCGACGCCCGCCTCGACGACGGGATCCAGCCGCAGGCGACGCTGCCGCCGGTCGAATTCGAGCAGGCATTCCTGACCGGCGCCACCGGCTTCGTCGGCAGCCAGATCCTCGCCACGCTGCTGCGCGACACCGACGCCCGCATCGTCTGCCTGGTGCGGGCGATGAGCCGGGGCGCGGCCCGGACCCGGCTGCGCCGGACCCTGGCGGAGCGCGGCCTGTCCGAGCTGTGGGACGAGCACCGCATCGAGATCCTGATGGGCGATATGGGCGAGCCGGATCTCGGCCTCGGCGAGCACGAGATCGCCGTCATCCGCGACGAGTGCGACGCCATCTTCCACTGCGGCGCGATGATCGACTTCCTGCAGGGCTATGCCGCCCTCAAGGGGCCCAATGTCGACGCGGTGCGGACGCTGATCGGCTGGACCGCGACCGGCCGGCCGAAGGCCCTGCACTATGTCTCGACCCAGTCGGTGATCGACCCGGCCAGCGGCCCGGTGCTGATCACCGAGGCGTCGGCGCTGGAGAGCTGGCGCGGGCTGGTCGGCGGCTACAGCCAGAGCAAATGGGTCGGCGACACGCTGGTGCGGCAGGCCCAGGCGCGCGGCCTGCCGGTGGCGGTGTATCGGCTGGGCACCGTCACCGGCGACCGCCTCTCCGCGCTGTGCAACGACCGCGACATGATCTGGCGGGTGGTGCGGGCCTCGGCCGGCCTCGGCGCCGTCCCCGACATCCACCTGCCGATGACCCCGGCTGACGACATCGCCGACGCGATGCTGCGGCTGGCGCGCAGCGACAAGCCTTGGGGCGGCGTCTACCACCTGGTCAGCCAGGGCACCGTCCATCTGCGCGACATGGTGCCGATCCTCCGGCGGCTGGGGCTGCAGATCGAGCTGCTGCCGCTGGCGCCCTGGCTGGAGCAGGCGCAGCTGAACCGGCTCGACAGCCGCGACCACGATCTCGCCACCGTGCTCTCGATCTTCGGCGAATACGATACGTCGCTGGCCCTGCCGACCCTGTCCTTCGACGCCACCCATGCGCGGCTGGCGGAGGTCGGCGGCACCATCCCGCCGGTCGGGCTGGACCTGATCGAGCGCTACCTGCGCAACCTGAAGATCGTGGACCCGGTCGAGGCGAACGAAGCCTGGATGCCGGAGCCGACCCCCGTCGCCGCCGAGTGACCTGCAGCAAGGCCGGGCGGCACAGCGCCGCCCGGCGGAAGGACCGATATGGCCCGTTTCATCGTCGCCGCGACCGCCCTGCCGGGGCACGTCTCGCCGTTGCTCGGGATCGCGCATCATCTTGTCGGCCTGGGCCACGAGGTCGTCGTGCACACCGCCAGCCCGTTCCGGGAGAAGGCCGAGGCGACCGGGGCGCGCTTCGCCCCGTTCCGCAGCGAGATCGATCTCGATTACCGCCGGGTCGACGAGCATTTCCCGGATTACCGCGAGGCGCAGCCCGGCCCCGAGAAGATGATGGTCGGGCTGAAGCACTTCGTCTGCGACGCGATGATCGGCCAGAAGGCCGGGCTGGAGGAGATCCTGAGCGGCTTCCCGGCCGACGCCATCCTGGGCGACACGGTCTTCGCCGGTGCCGTGCCGATGCTGCTGGGCCCGCGCGAGGCGCGGCCGGCGGTGGTCACGCTCGGCATCACCGCGCTGGCCGCCACCAGCGTCGACACCGCCTTTTTCGGTTCGGGGCTGCCGCCCTCCTCGACTCCGGAGGGCCGGGCCCGCAACATCGCCATGCACCGGACCATGCAGACCCTATGCGCCGGCATGCAGCAGGGGTTCGACAAGGCGCTGGCGTCGATCGGCTGCCCGCCGCTGCCGGAATTCATGTTCGACAGCTTCATCATCCTGCCCGACTTCTACCTGCAGCTGACCGGCGAATCCTTCGAGTATCCGCGCAGCGACCTGCCGGAGACGGTGCGCTTCGTCGGCCCCCTGCTGGCGCCGCCGACCAAGGCCTTCCAGGCGCCCGGCTGGTGGGGCGAGCTGGACGGCGGCCGGCCGGTGGTGCTGGCCACCCAGGGCACGCTGGCAAACGAGGATTTCGGCCAGCTGATCGGCCCGGCCCTGACCGGGCTTGCCGGCGAGGACGCGCTGGTCATCGCCACCACCGGCGGCCCGCCGGTCGAGACGATTCCGGTGCCGATCCCGGCGAATGCCCGCGCCGAGCGCTTCGTGCCCTATGATCGGCTGTTGCCCAAGGTCGACGTGTTGGTCACCAATGGCGGCTATGGCTCGGTCAACTACGCCCTCAGCCTCGGCGTCCCGATCGTGGTGGCGGGGGACACCGAGGAGAAGCCGGAGATCGCGGCCCGCGTGGCCTGGAGCGGGGCCGGGATCAATCTCGGCACCGGCCAGCCGCGGCCGGAGCAGCTGCGCGACGCGGTCCGCACCGTCCTGTCCGACCCGCGCTACCGCCGCCGGGCCCAGGCGCTGCAGGCCGATTTCGCGCGCCACGACGCCCGCCGGGAAATCGCCGCAATCCTGGAGGATCTGGTCCCCCGTCAAGAGCGCCGCAAATCGGCCTGAGCGGGAGATCCGGTAATGAATGGTGTTCGCCTCCCCTGGCGTTCCCACCGCCTCGGCCTCCTGGCTCTGGCGGTAATCGGCCTTTCGGTGGTGGCCGGCGGCTGGCGCATCCTGGCCTCCGACCGAGTCGGACAGCCGTCCGGCGATCCCGCCACCCCGGCCCCGGTGACCACAATCGCCCGGGCCGAGCTGCACGAGGTGGTCGACACCCTGGCCGTGACCGGCACGCTGATGGCGCGCGAGGAGGTGCTGGTCGGGGCCGAGGTCGACGGCCTGCGCATCGTCACGATCGACGCCGATGTCGGCGACCGGGTCGGCGCTGGCCAGGTGCTGGCCCGACTGGACCACGCCCAGCTGGACACTCAGCTGGCCCAGAGCGACGCCAACATCGCCAAGGCCGAGGCCGCGATCCAGCAGGCCCAGGCCTCGATCGCCGAAGCCCAGGCCTCGGCCATCCAGTCCCAGGCCTCGCTGGAGCGGACCCAGACGCTGCGCGGCAACGGCAACGCCTCGGCCGAGCAGCTGCTGGCGCGGCAGACCGAGGTCAAGGTCGCCGAGGCCCGCATCGCCTCGGCCCAGCAGACCGCCCACTCGGCCGTGGCCGACAAGGCGCTGGCTCAGGCGCAGCGGGACGATGTCGCGCTGCGCATCGCCCGGTCCGAGATCAAGGCGCCGGTGGCCGGCGTGGTGTCGGAACGACAGGCCCGGATCGGCGCCGTGGTCGGGATGTCGAGCCAGCCGCTGTTCCGGTTGATCCGCGACGGCGAGGTCGAGTTCCGGGCCGAGGTGACCGAGACCGGCATGCCGCGGGTCGCCATCGGCCAGTCCGTCGAGCTGCAGCTGACCGGCTTCGACCGGCCGGTGCGCGGCACGGTGCGGCTGGTCGACCCGACGGTCGACGCCACCAGCCGGCTCGGGCGCGTCGCCGTCACCCTGCCGGCCGAGCCCGGGCTGCGCCCCGGCGTCTTCGCCCAAGGGTCGATCGAGACCGGCCGCCGAAAGGCGCTGACCGTGCCGCTGTCGGCGGTGTTCTTCAGCGCCGACGGCGCCTATGTCCAGGCCGTCCGCGACGGCAACGTGATCGACCGCCGCCCGGTCGAGACCGGCTTCGTCGGCGACGGAAGGGTGGAGATCCGCCGCGGCCTGGCCGAGGGCGAGGCGGTGGTGCTGCGCGCCGGCAGCTTCCTGCGCTCCGGCGACCGCATCGCCCCGGTGTCGCCGCCGGTCGCCGCCGCGGCGGCGGGGTAGACCATGGCGCTGAACATCTCGGCCTGGTCGATCCGCAAGCCGATCCCGCCGCTGGTGCTGTTCGCGGTGCTGATCGTGATCGGCCTGGTCAGCTTCCGGTCGCTGCCGGTCACCCAGATGCCGAATATCGACGTGCCGGTGGTGACCGTCACCATCGCCCAGGCCGGCGCGGCGCCGAGCGAGCTGGAGACCCAGGTGGCCCGGCCGGTCGAGGACGCCATCGCCGGACTGACCGGGGTCAAGCACGTCACCTCCGCCTTGTCCGACGGCGTCGCCGTCGCCATGGTCGAGTTCGTGCTGGAGACGCCGACCGACCGGGCGGTGAACGACGTGCGCGACGCCGTGGCCAAGATCCGCTCCACCCTGCCGCAGAGCATCGAGGAGCCGGTGATCCAGCGCATCGATGTCGCCGGGCTGCCGATCCTGACCTATGCCGCCTCGATCCCGGGCATGAGCGTCGACCAGCTGTCCTGGTTCGTCGACGACACGGTGGTGCGGGCGATGCAGGGTGTGCCGGGGATCGCCCAGGTCAAGCGCATCGGCGGCGTCGACCGCGAGATCCGGGTCGATCTGCGGCCGGACCGGCTGGCGGCGCTGGGCATCACCGCGTCCGAGGTCAACGACCAGCTGCGCACCAGCAATATCGACCTGGCCGGCGGCCGCGGCACGGTCGGCGTGCAGGAGCAGTCGATCCGGACCCTGGCAGGGGCGGCGACGGTGGAGGATCTGGCGCAGCGCCGTATTGCCCTGTCCGGCGGCCGTCAGGCGCTGCTGCAGGACCTGGCCACCGTGACCGATGGCGGGGCCGAGCCGCGCAGCTTCGCCCGGGTCGACGGCAAGCCGGTGGTCGCCTTCAGCCTGTACCGGTCCAAGGGCTTCTCCGACGTCGTCGTCGGCGACGCCGCGGCGGCGCGGCTGCAGCAGCTGACAGTGGAGCACCCGGAGCTGTCGATCAGCGAAATCGACAACCTGGTGCGCTACACCCGCGCCGATTACGACATGACCATGGAGACGCTGATCGAAGGCGCCATCCTGGCCGTCATCGTCGTCTTCCTGTTCCTGCGCGACATCCGGGCGACGATCATCTCCGCCCTCGCCATCCCGCTGTCGGTGCTGCCGACCTTCGCGGTGATGGAGGCGCTGGGCTTCTCGCTGAACTCGATCAGCCTGCTGGCGATCACGCTGGCGACCGGCATCCTGGTCGACGACGCCATCGTCGAGATCGAGAACATCGTCCGCCACATGCGCATGGGCAAGTCGGCCTACCGCGCCGCGATCCAGGCGGCGGACGAGATCGGCCTGGCCGTGGTCGCCACCACCATGACCATCGTCGCGGTGTTCCTGCCGGTCAGCTTCATGGGCGGCATCGCCGGCCAGTACTTCAAGCAATTCGGCATCACCGTCGCCGTGGCCGTCACCTTCTCGCTCCTGGTGGCGCGACTGGTGACGCCGCTGATGGCGGCCTATCTGATGCGCGACAAAGGCCATGAGGAGGAGCGCGACGGCCGGGTGATGCGCGCCTATCTGCGGCTGCTGGACTGGTCGATCCGGCACCGCGGCCGCACCATCGCGGCCGGCCTCGGCATCTTCGTCGCCTCGGCCGCGCTGGCCAGCCTGTTCCCGACCGGCCTCCTGCCGAACAACGACATCTCCCGCTCCTCGCTCTCGATCGAGCTGCCGCCCGGATCGACCTTGGAGGACACTCAGGCCGTGGCCGACCGCCTGGCCACCCTGTTCCGGGCCCAGCCGGAGGTGAAGAGCGTCTATGCCGTGGTCGGCGGCGACGGCGCGAACCCGCTCGACGTCGCCGGCGGCGAGGTGCGCAAGGCGACCATCGTCGCCACCCTGGTGCCGCGGGCCGGGCGCAGCCTGGACCAGAAGGCGTGGGAGAGCGCGATGCGGCCGAAGGTCGCCGCCGAGCCCGACCTGCGCTTCAGCTTCAGCGCCGGCGGGGCGCGGGAATATACGCTCCTGCTCTCGGGCAATGATTCCGAGACGCTGGTGCAGGCGTCGCTCGACATCGAGCGCGAGATCCGCGAGCAGGTGCCGGTGCTGGCCAATGTCGTCTCCACCGCCGCGATCGACCGGCCCGAGATCCGCATCGTGCCGCGCCTGGCCGAGGCCGCGGCGCTGGGCGTCTCGGTGGCGCAGATCGCCGAGACGGTGCGGATCGCGACGCTGGGCGACATCTCGGCCAACCTCGCCAAGTTCTCCTCCGGCGACCGGCAGGTGCCGATCCGGGTGCAGATCGCCGAGAACGCCCGCGGCAAGCTGGCGACCTTCGAGACGCTGCGGGTGCCGACCGCGACCGGCAGCAAGGTGCCGCTGACCTCGGTCGCCCATATCGGCTTCGGCGAGGGCGCCACCACCATCGACCGCTACGACCGCCAGCGCCGTGTCTCGATCGAAGGCGACCTGGTCGGCAAGACGCCGCTGGGCGAGGCGATGGCCGCGGTGCTGGCCCTGCCCTCGGTCCGCAACCTGCCGCCCGGCGTCAGCATCCGGCCCTTCGGCGACGCCGAGATCATGCAGGAGGTGTTCTCCGGCTTTACCCTGGCGATGGGCGCCGGGGTGCTGCTGGTGCTGGCCGTGCTGGTGCTGCTGTTCGCCGACATCGCCCAGCCGGTCACCATCCTGGTGTCGCTGCCGCTGTCGATCGGCGGCGCCTTCCTGGCGCTGCTGGTGACCGGCTATCCGATCAGCCTGCCGGTGGTGATCGGCATCCTGATGCTGCTGGGCATCGTCACCAAGAACGCGATCCTGTTGGTCGATTTCGCGATCGAGGCGATCGCCGCCGGCACCGGCCGCACCGAGGCGCTGATCGAGGCCGGCCGCAAGCGCGCCCGGCCGGTGGTGATGACCACCCTGGCGATGATCGCCGGCATGGTGCCCTCGGCGATCGGCTGGGGCGAGGGGGGCGCTTTCCGCTCGCCGATGGCCTCGGTGGTGATCGGCGGGCTGATCACCTCGACCGTGCTGAGCCTGGTGTTCGTGCCGGCGGTGTTCACCGTGCTGGACGACCTGAACCGGCTGTTCGGCCGCGTCTTCGGCCGCTTCATCGGCGCCCGCGACGAGCCGGAGCCGGCCGCGCCGCCGGCGGAGTAGGTGAAACCAAATGACAACGCTTGGCGCAGTGGTTGTGCTATTTCACCCGACGGCAGAACAAATCGCACGGGTCGTCAAGTTGCGCAGACACTGCGACGACCTTGTCGTCGTGGACAATACACCGCAACCCGACAGTCAACTGGCAATATCGTTCGAAGCACACGACATCACTTTTATCAATGAAGGCAATAGAAACGGCATCGCTGGAGCCCACAATCGCGGATTGAAGATTCAGTTCGAGCGGGGCGCGGACGCAGTTGCCCTTATCGATCAAGACTCGGTGATGCCAGATAACTACTTTCCAGTGATGCGCGAAATTTGCACCACGCTGGCGTCACAGCCTTTCATGGTGGGACCCCGAATTTTCGAAGAAGCCATTCAAGAATATGTCCCCGTGCTGGAAACCAACGGCATCGCCGTGCGACAGCTTGACGTGCGTGAAGATACCGGCATGCAGCGTTGTGCAACTCTGATCTCCTCCGGCTGCGTGATCTCACGCGCGGCCTTTGCGAAGATTGGCTCGTTCGACGAGAAGCTCTTTATTGATTGCGTTGACACTGAATATTGTTTCAGGGCGCGCGCCTGCGGCGTCCCGGTGTACGTCACCCCGGCGCTGACGCTGTCTCATCGGATCGGGGATCTGCGCCGCCATAAGCTAGGTCCATACAAGACGATAACGCTGAATCACCCCTGGTACCGGCGCTATTACAACGCTCGCAACAGCGTTCAGCTTTTATTACGACATGGAAGGCGATATCCAGTTATATTTCTGCTGAATTTGTTCACCTTGAGGGAAGTCTTTTACATTGCGTTTCTTGAGAACGCCAAGCTCGCCAAGCTTATCGGTATATTGCTGGGAGTTGTGGACGGGCTGTCCGGCCGCCTTGGGCCAATCGAGCATACACGTCCGCGATTGGCCGCGCGCTTTGCGAATGGGGCCGGTCGACGACGGCTCGAGCCGAGACTGGGTCAAGGAAGGCGTGGTTAGATGCAGATGACCAGCCCGCCCCCGCGCCGACCGGGCCGCGCCGCGGTCGCCTTCGTGTTCGTCACCATCCTGCTCGACACCCTCGCGCTCGGCGTGATGGCGCCGGTCCTGCCCAGGCTGATCGTCGAGTTCGAGGGCGGCGACATGGAGCGGGCGGCGTTGATCACCGGGCTGTTCGGCCTGGCCTGGGCGGCGATGCAGTTTCTGGCCTCGCCGGTGCTGGGCGCGCTGTCCGACCGGTTCGGGCGGCGGCCGGTGATCCTGCTGTCCAATCTCGGCCTCGGCCTCGACTACGTGCTGATGGCGCTGGCACCGAACCTGACCTGGCTGCTGATCGGGCGGCTGGTCTCCGGCATCAGTTCCGCCAGCGCCTCGACCGTCGCCGCCTACGTCGCCGACGTGACGCCGCCGGAGCAGCGCGCCGCCAAGTTCGGGCTGCTCGGCGCCGCCTTCGGCTTCGGCTTCATCGCCGGACCGGCGCTGGGCGGGCTCCTGGCCGGCATCGATCCCAGGCTGCCGTTCTGGGCCGCGGCGGCACTCAGCCTCGCCAACGCCGCCTACGGCCTGCTGGTCCTGCCGGAATCGCTGTCGCCGGAGCGGCGCGCCCGCTTCTCCTGGACCGGTGCCAGCCCCCTCGGCGCCATGGCGCTGCTGCGCTCATCCCCGGCACTGCTCGGCCTGGCCGGCGCGGCCTTCCTGATGATTCTGGCACAAGAATCCATACCCAGCATTTACGTGCTCTACACCATCCATCGCTTCGGCTGGGACGATGCGGCGGTCGGGCTGTCGCTGGCGGCGGCCGGCGCCGGGGCGATCGTGGTGTCGATGGCCCTGACCGGCCCGGCCGTGGCCCGGCTGGGCGAGCGCCGGACAATGGCCGTGGGGCTGGTCTTCGGTGTTGCCGGCTTCGCCCTGTTCGCCCTGGCCCCGACCGGCTGGCTGTTCCTGGCGGCAATCCCGCTGCTCTCGCTATGGGCCCTGACCGGGCCGGCACTGCAGGCGCTGATGTCGCGCCGGGTCGGGGCCGACGAGCAGGGACGTCTGCAGGGGGCGCTGGCGGGGCTGCGCGGCATCACCGGCATGATCGGCCCGGTGCTGTTCACCCAGAGCTTCGCGCTCGGCATCGCGCCAACGGCGGGCCTGGATTCGCCCGGCCTGCCCTACGGCCTGGCGGCGGCGCTTCTGGCGTTGGCCCTGGCGCTGGCTTGGCGGATCACCCGGGTGGAGGACGTCCGGTCGGATGCGGAGCCGGCCCTGCCGCCGGCGGAATAGCAGCCGCCGTGGGGGGGGGGGGGGGGGGGGGGGGGGGGGGGGCGCCGGGCGGGGC
>NZ_JASATH010000176.1:0-17403 GCF_038440215.1 Inquilinus sp. OTU3971
ATTGCGTGGGTATGGTGCGCGCTCCCCCGGGGCGGCCGGGCCCGGCCCGGCGGGCGGATCGGCGATTACTCGTCGATGCCCTTGGTGCCGCGGCGCTTCAGATACTTATCCCAGTAGAAATCGTCGGCATTGGCGGCCGTCACCACCGCGTAGCCGTTGTCGATGAACGGGATCGCCATCGGGTTCCGGCCGGCGCCCTTGGCGTCGTTCATCGGGTCGATCAGGTCGGGATGGGCGGCGAGGTACAGCGCCATGAAGCCCATATAGCCCTGCATGCCCTGGTTCGGGTTGACCGAGCCGAAGACCTGGCCGGCCTTGATCATGTCGAGGATCTTGGCGTTCACGTCGGCGGTCATGACCTTGATCTTGCCGCCGAGCTCGACGCTGGCCTGGGCGGCGCCGAGGGCCGAGTTCGCCTCCGGCATGAACAGCGCGCCGAGATTGGGGTTGGCCTGGGCCATCGACAGCACGGCCTGGTAGGCCTTGTTCGGGTCCTGGTTCGAGGCGGCGCGGGCGACCAGCTTCATGTCCGGCCACTTCTCCTCCATCCGCTTGATGAAGGCGGCGACGCGGCGGTCGTGGTTGTCCTGGCCCGGATTCTCCAGCACGCCGTATTCGCCCTTGCCGCCCATCGCCTCGGCCACGGCGTCGGCCGCGCCCTTGCCCTCGAGGTCGTTGTTCGAGGTGATGAAGGCGGTGCGGTTCGAGTTCGGCGAATCCGCGGCGAAGGTGACGATCGCCGTGCCCTGCTCGATCGCGCGGTTGATCGGCTCGATGAACGGGTCGGAGTTCATCGGATGCACCAGGATGCCCTTGGGCTGGCGGGCCAGGATCTGGTCGAAGCTGGCGATCTGCTTGGTGACGTCGTAGTCGGGCGTGCCGGTGTAGATGGTCTCGCAGCCCATCTGTTTGCCGGCCTGCTTGAACATCTCGTAGACCGGGAACCAGTACTCGACGCCCGAGACCATCACGTTCATGGCGTAGAGCTCGCCGGGTTCGCAGCGGAACGGCTCGGCCGCGCCGGCCGGGGCGGCGGACAGCATGGCCGCAAGGGCGGCGCCCGCCAGGATCCGGGTACGCAAATTCGTCATCTCTCGTCCTCCCTAGCTCCGGCAGCGGCATCCGCGGCCGGTTGTTGATGTATATTTCAATGACTGAAATTTCTTCCCTTCAACAAAGCGGGCTTTGCTGGCGGCGTCAAGCGGTTTGTCGGAGGACAACGAAAAAGGGGCGCGCCGACGGAACCGGCGCGCCCCTTGGGACGACGGAAGGATGGTGATCAGGCGGGCTGAGGGATGCGGGCGATGACCTTAATCTCGAAATCGAAGCCCGCCAGCCAGTTCACGCCCACCGCGGTCCAGTTCGGGTAGGGCGGCTCGCCGATCGCCTTCAGCCGGATCGGGGCGATCGTCTCCCACTGCGCGGCCGGGTCGGTGTGGAAGGTGGTGACGTCGATGACGTCGTCGAAGGTGCAGCCGGCGGCCTTCAGCACGGAAGCGAGATTGTCGAAGGCGAGTTGGACCTGCTTGGCGAAATCCGGCTCGGGCGACCCGTCCTCGCGGCTGCCGACCTGACCCGAGACGAACAGAAGGTCGCCCGAGCGGATCGCCGCTGAATAACGGTTCATCTCGTACAGAGCCTGCCGTCCGGCAGGGAAGATCGCATCGCGTCTGGCCATCGTGTCACTCCTATGCAGGCGAGGCAGGCCGGACCACCCTGCCGTGGCGACGATCGCCCGGCTTCAGGGTTGAGGCCCGCTGACCGGGACGATCATTCACATACGTCCCGTATGTCGCCATATCGTGACATACGCCACGTATGTCAATATGCATACGCGACGTATGTCTCTGCGAAGCGGGTGGGTTGAGGTCGGGTCGCTTCCTTCGGCCAGAGCTGACAGGATGTCGAGCGGCGGCGAGGCGTTCCATCACCCCTGACCACCGCTCATCGAGAGTGCCTGCGGGACGATACCTGACGGCCAACCGGCATCGTGCGGAGCGGCGGAGCCATCGCCAGCCCCGCTACAATCCTCTTCGTGAAGCCAAGCGCCCGACGCGACCTCAGGATGTCCATCCGACCGTATCCGAAGGTGGGCCTGCTGCAGGCGGCCTGATCGGCGAACGGGGATTCCGCCATCCCCGCTCCAGCCCACGTCCGGCTCGGTGCGGACCGGTCCGCGCGATGCCTCTGGAGGCCGCTTCGTCCCCAAAGCCGACCTACGATGGGCCTCCTGGTCGCTCGGAAGCGGACATCCGCGACCGGACGGTCGCGATCCAATCGCGTCGAGCGACATCGCTCCAAACCGCTGGCGCGACACCGAGTGGAGCCTCCGCGAAAAGTCGGCCTTCGACACTATGGACAACGAGAAAATAATCTAAGAAGATGAGAATATATGTTTCGCCTCTGACAAAACGATTGGAAGATTTTCTTAAGACCATTGATGATTTTCTGAAAATGATCCCGACCCCATGCGCAAACATGTAACCCTATGCAATTGACGAAGAGACATGGGATTGTGCTGCAGCTACGCCGAGAGGAGTAGCGACGCCGATAATATTTCGGAGTAAGTTGAGTTCGGAGGAGCAGCCATGCGCCGGCGTCTCGCGGTTGCTATCGTCTTGGCATGCGCCCTCAGCTTCCAAGCTCAGGCGGAAGTTCTGATCGGGTCCGCAGGCCCAATGACTGGGAAACTCACCTGGATCGGAGAGCAAATGCAACGGGGCGCGGAGCTGGCGGTCCGCGATGTCAATGTCGACGGCGGCGTGCTCGGCCAGAAAGTACGGCTGGTCATTGCCGATGACTTCTGTGATCCCGAGCAAGCGACTGCAGCGGCCCGGAAGCTCGTGGCAGACGGAGTGGTCTTCGTCGTCGGGCATTATTGCTCCGGGGCCTCGATCCCGGCGTCGGAAATCTACGCCGCGGCAGGGGTACTGCAGATTTCACCGGGTTCGACCAATCCACGTCTGACGGAGCTGGGCCACGCCAATGTATTCCGGGTGATCGGGCGCGACGACGCGCAGGGGGCGGTCGCAGGGGCGTTTCTGGCCGAGCGCTGGAGTGGCAAGAAGATTGCGATCCTTCACGACAACACGACCTACGGCAAGGGCCTTGCCGAGGAAACCAGGAGGTGGCTGAACAGCCACGGCCTGAACGAAGCGATCTACCTTCAGTACGAACCCGGCAAGAGCGATTACGCAGCCGAGGTTGCAGGGCTTCAGGCAGCCGGTGTGGGCGTGGTCTATGTCGGCGGGTATCACACCGAGGTGGCGCTCATGGCCAGCGCCGCACGCGACCGTGGTTATCCGGTTCAATTCATATCCGGCGATGCTATGGCAACCGAGGAGCTGGCGTTGATCGCGGGTCCCGCAGCAGAAGGCATACTGTTCACGTTTGCCCCAGACCCTCGCCGCAACGCCGAAGCCGCTTCTGTGGTAGCAAGGTTTCGTGTGGAGGATTATGAGCCCTACGCCTACACACTCCTTACCTACGGCGCTGTCCAGGTCTGGACTCAAGCGGTCGCTAAGGCTGGTTCACTTGAACTTTCAAAGGTGATCACAGCGCTCCGAGAAAACGAGTATTCGACCGTGCTCGGGCCGATCGCCTTTGACCGCAAAGGCGATCTCAGGAGGCAAAACTGGGTATGGTATGTCTGGAGAAATGGGGAATACGCACCTCTGAACTAGAATTCGTAGACGTCTGGCGCGGCCATTCAGACTAAAGAGAATCTCGCGGGGTCCGCAATGGCCGTTCAGGATTGGCTTCAATGTTTGAACGCCTCGGTGTACGCGGTCGACTGCTGTTCGCCTTCTTCGCCTTGAGCGCGATCAGCATGCTGTCGACCGCTGCCGCGATCTACGCTCATCTGGAGGTCGGTTCCGTCATCGAGCGCATCACGCAGCGCCGGGTGCCCTCCGCGCTCGCCGCTCTCCAGTTGTCTCGCCAGGCCGAGCGGGTTGCCGCCGCGGCGCCTTCCTTGCTTGGCGCGACCACCAAGTCGAAGCATGCCGAGATCTCGGATGCCGTCTCGATTGAGGTGGCGCGGCTCGAAGAGCTTCTCAGGTCGCTGAGCGGCACAACGCTCGGCAGCGACTCGATCGCCGAGATCGAAAATGCCGTTCGCGGCCTGGCGCGGAATCTCGAGACCCTCAAGGATCTCGTCGAGTCAAGGCTAAAGCTCGTCGAGCGAAAGGAGGAGCTGTTGCGGCGGCTGTCGGTCACGACGACTGCGAGCGTGCGCCTGCTGGCCGCCGGCATTCTTGTGGTGACTTCGAAGGTCTCTGGATGGCGCGAGGCTGCCACCGATTTAACGATGTCGCCGGAAGTACGGGCCGCAGCCGCAGAGAGTGCTGTGCAGGCGATCGCAGACTATCTCCCGCAGCAGAAAGCGCAGCAAGAGATTGCGGCCATCAACGAATTGCTGCTGAGGGCCGCCAACTCGTCCTCGCCGGGTGATCTCGCCCTCATCGCTTTCCCACTGCAGCGGTCCCTCGGCACCCTCGACGCAGTGGCCCCGGAGATCGAAACGCGGCTGCAAACCCGCTTTCGTCAGCGATCGGAGGAGTTCAAGGCGCTGGTTGCAGGCCACAGCAGCATCCCGGCCGCCCGTGGGGATGAACTGGCCATCTTGGCCAATGGCGAGCAGGTGGTGGCCGAAAATGAGCGGCTGTCACGCGAGTTGACAGCTGCGGTCGACCGGCTGGTCACGGCCGCTGACCATGACATCGCCCAGGCGGGGCGGGAAACGGCGACGGTACAGACCTTTGGAACGGGAGTCGTTCTCGGCTCCGCCGTTCTAACCCTCATCGGCTCCATCCTGATCGTCTGGCTCTACGTGGATCGCAGCCTTCTGGCGCGGCTTTCGTCCCTCAGCCAAAGCATGATTGCCATCGCCGGCGGTAACCTTCGAGCCCCCCTGCCCAGCGCGGCCGACGACGAGATCGGCCGCATGGCCAAGGCGCTTCGGCTTTTCCGAGACACTGCGATTGAAGTCGAGGAGAAAAATTTGCACGAGGTGGCCGAAGCCCGTCAGCGCCTGATCGATGCGATTGAAAGTATTTCCGAGGGTTTCGCTCTCTACGATAAGGAAGATAGGCTTGTCGTCTGCAACAGTCGATATCGCGAAATTCTCTACCCCGGCATGAGTGATGCCGTCGCCTCCGGCGCACGCTTCGAGGCGATTATCCGAGCGGCTGTGCAGCATACCCTTATAGAGGATGCAATTGGTCGGGAGGAAGAATGGATCGCCAAGAGGGTGGAGGCGCATCGCAATCCGACCGGGACGTTCGTTCAGCGGCGCAGCCCGGATCGCTGGATCCAAATCAGTGAACGCCGGATTTCCGGTGGCGGCACCGTTGCGGTCTACTCGGATATCACCGAGTTGAAACGTCGGGAGCAGGATCTGTCTGAAAAATCGACGGCGCTTGAAGCACTCTCGAGTAAACTTGCCAAATATCTCGCGCCGCAGGTCTACAGTTCGATCTTCAGCGGACGCCAGGATGTCAGAATCGAGAGTCAGCGAAAGAAGCTGACGATCTGTTTTTCGGATATAGCTGGATTTACGGAAACGACCGACAGAATGGAATCCGAGGAGCTCACGCAGCTTCTCAATCAGTATCTGACCGAAATGTCGAAGATCGCGTTGGCCTTCAGCGCCACGATCGACAAGTATGTCGGCGATGCCATACTGATGTTCTTCGGCGATCCCGAGACACGCGGCGTAAGGGAGGATGCCATCGCCGGTGTCTCAATGGCGCTTGCCATGCAGAAGCGAATGACCGAGCTCGGTGAAACTTGGCGGGACATCGGAATAGAGACGCCGCTGCGCTGCCGGATCGGTGTCCATACCGACTACTGCACGGTCGGGAACTTCGGCAGCGAAGATCGGATGGACTACACGATCATCGGCGGCGCCGTGAATCTCGCCGCACGGCTCGAACAGGAAGCAGCCCCCGGATCCATCCTCATCTCCTATGAGACGTTCGCGCAGGTTAAGGGACTGATACACTGCGAGGAGGTGGGACACGTCCGCGTCAAAGGAATCGCCTATCCAGTTGCAACCTATCGCGTGGTCGACTTCAAAGCCAATCTAGAGGCGGGTTGCCGAGCAATTCGAGCGGAGTTTCCACATTTGCGGTTGCAGATGGAGCCCGAGCTCATGTCAACCGACGAGCGCGAGCAGGCTGCGGCAGCCCTTCGTGAGGCACTCGACCGGATTGGTCGGTAGACGCGCGTGCCGCTTGAGCACGCCGTAGCCGCTGGCAGATGGTCAGGGCCGCTAGTGCGACATCAGAACCGGTATCGACGCATTGTGGATCAGATCCTGGCTCACGCCGCCGAACAGGCGTTCAAACAACGGGGAATGGCCGTAGGCACCGGCGACGATGAGGTCCGCTCCCTGCCGGTCAAGGCAGGAGAATAGGGCGTCCAGCAACGAATTGTCGCCTGTATCCGGCCAGGTGAATAGCTCGGCATCGATACCGTGCCGGCGAAGATGGTCCGTCATCAGGCCTGGTGCCGATTCCATCTGGTCGGCTGGCGGCGCGAACTCGAACAGCGTCACCTTCTCGGCGCGAGACAGAAGCGGCAGCGCGTCATGAGCGGCGCGGGTCGCCTCGCGGCTCGCATTCCAGGCGAGAACGATGTTCCGGCCCACGGGCTGCGGTTGCCAATTGGGCGGGAGCACGATGAGGGGCACCCCCGCCGAGAGCAGGACATCCTGGGGAACCGCGGGCAAGACGACTTCCGCGTTGGTCTCGTGGCGCTGGGTGGCAATGACCAGATCGGCGAAATGTGCATAGAACGCCTTCCAGCTGCCGGCGGAGCGATCAGCGGCTCGGAACTCGCCATCGAGATGGGCGCTGTTCAGTCGGGTGTGGAACAGGTCCTGAAGGCCGGTCGCCTGATCCTTCCATCGCCCCTCGAACGCCGCCGGCGTGCTGACGTCGACGCCGAGCAGCCTCGTCCCATGTTCCTGGGCGAGAGAGATCGCGAGGTCGAGGCGCGCCGGGGTGTCGCTCGTTGCATCGAGGAACACCAGAATGTCCTTGTAAGGCATTGGGCCTCCCTGGCCGGCCGGTGCCGGCACTTGGCTTGAGGCATGCACCACTCGTCCGAGAGCGGACCAAGTCGCACTCCAGGACTGATATATGGCAATGGCCTCGGGTGCATTCATCTGGTCAATTGGCAACCGTTGGCTTATCGGTGAGCTGAAGCGAGGTGCGGCGCGGTCGGTCTGATCTCGTCTGCCCGCGTTCTCACTAACTGCGCGCATCGCTTCAGGCATCGGATGGCCGCCATTCTCACCGCACATCAGCTATGGAATCGACGGCCACCCTCCCGAAGGTCCGGTCATCACCCTTTCCGGACCGTCGCTGGCGAGTGAGGCGCTGTCCAGAAGCGGGGGGCCCATCATCCAACAGCGCGCGCCCGGCTATACTATACGAGCGGCGAGCCGGCCGCGCATCCGCCGGAGGTCCGGCTGCGCAGCTCCCGCCCAATCAGTAAACACAATGTTCATTGCGCGAGCTCACGCGACTTGTTCATGATACGTTCCATGAAGGAGATCCCTGCCGATTTCGACCCCCGGGCCTATGGCCGCGGCTGCGCACTGCAGCAGTGCGAGATGCTCTCGCGCCTGACCGAGATCGGCATGCAGCTGGCCGAGGCGGCCGGTGCCCGCGCCCTCGCCCCGGGGACTCGGGCTTCGGTTCAGGCCGAGGTCCCGGCTGCAGACGGGGCGGCTGAGGCGTCGGACGGGCACCCCCCGGCGGCTCAGCCCCCGGCTGCGGCCGGAGATCCCGGTCTCGCCTTCGCCCGCTACGCCCATCTGGTGCGCCAGACCCTGGCCCAGCGCGCCCGCGCCGTGAAGGACCTCTGCGCCCGCGACGGCGGCCGCGAGGCTCGCCGCGCCCGCCACCGGGAGGAGGTCGAGACTCAGATCGGTCACCTGGTCTGGAGCGATGTCGAGGACCGCGGCCGCGCCGGCGGCGGCGCACGCCGTTGCCGCTGACCCAGCCCTTTGCGCCGGTGACCGCGCCGAACGATCTGTGGGGGATCGACTTCAAGGGGTGGTTCCGGACCGGCGACGGGGTGCGCTGCGATCCGCTGACCCTGAGCGATGCCGACAGCCGGTTCCTGCTGGTCTGCCAGTCGGTGGAGCCGACCATCGAGGGGGTCGATCCGGTGACCGATGCCGCCTTCCACGAGTACGGCCTGCCGCTCGGCCTGCGGTCGGACAACGGCCCGCCCTTTGCTGGCAACGGCGCCGGCGGGCTGACCCGGCTGGCGGTCAAGTGGATCAAGCTCGGCATCCGCCTGGAGCGGATCGACCCCGGCGCGCCCGAGCAGAACGGCCGCCATGAGCGGATGCACGGCACGCTCAAGGCCGAGACCGCCAAGCCGCCGGCGGCAACTCCCGCCGCCCAGCAGGCGAGCTTCGACCGCTTCCGGCTGGAGTACAACCACCTGCGCCCGCACGAGGCGCTCGGCCAGGAGACCCCCGCCAGCCGCTACCGTAAAAGCCCGCGGTGCTACCCCGCCCGGATCGAAGAGCCTGCCTACGATGCCGAGCACGCGGTCCGGCGGGTCCGCTCCAACGGCGAGATCAAATGGGGCGGCACCCTGATCTTCGTCAGCGAGGCCCTGGTCGGCGAGCCGGTCGGCGTCGCCGAGACCGAGACCGGCGACTGGATCGTCCGCTTCGCCGACCACCCGGTCGGCCTCATCGGCCGCGGCACTCACAAGCTGCGCCCCATCGCGCCGGCCCGGCCGGGCCGGCGCGATCAGCGCTCTCAACAACACCGGAAACCTGTCAACGATGTATCCGGTCTATAGTGTCAACGATCTCTCCGGTTGCACAGTGGAAGGCTGCGTTCGCGAGTGCTGAGGGTTGGCGAAGCGGTGAATTCGCCGGCGGCTCACCCCGTGTCCGGCGGCTGCGGCTTGCGGCGGCCGGGAGCGGCGGAGCGGGGCTCGGGCTGATCCTCATCGTCCTCGCCGTCCTGCGACGGCAGGAAGCCCAGCTCCTCCATGGCCTCGTCGGCCATCTCGAGCCACTGCTGCACCCGCACCGGATAGCCCCAGCGCCGGCACAAGGCCGCCACCGCGACCTCCGCCCGGCTGGCCTCGATCAGCTCGACCACCTCCGGCCGCTCCAGCCGCTCGCTCAGCTCGTCGGCGCGGCGATCCTCCTCGCCCTCCTCGGACGATTCGTAAACCGCCGCCTGCATCGCCAGCTTCACCCGCAGCTCGTGCCAGTCCTCCTGCGCCGCCTCCCGCTTCGCCGCGGCCTTGCGCCGCTCCTCGGCCTGACGCGACAGCTTGTCCTTGAGCAGCAGGGTCAGCCGCACCGAACGCGCCACGGTGGCGATCCGCTGGCAATAGTCGGCGCCGGGCTGCGGCGCCTGCAGCGCCTCCCGCTGCGTCGCCCGCGCGATCGACATCTGGATCTCGAGCAGCTCCGCCACCACGCACAGATCCGCCGCCCGCTCCTCCTGGGGAGCGGCCGAGGCCTCCGAAACCGAAGCGGTCTGCGCCGTGTCCATGGAACATAGGATGAACAGACGCGGCAGTTAACACCATAGCGATCGCATTTTCGGAGACAAAACAACGCCGTACCGCCTTGGCACGATCGAGATCATTCGATCCTGCCTCCTCCGGCCCACGAAAAAGGGCCCCGTGAGGGGCCCTTTCCCAATTCAACTGTCGAGCAGCGGGGTCAGGCGTGGCCGGCCGGCGCGCCGCGGGTGACGGCGGTCAGCTTGGCCTGGGCCAGCTTCAGCGACCGCTCGGCCACCGCCTTGTCGCTGGGGGTCTTGGCGTCGGCCACGTCCTCCTCGGCGTCGCGCAGCTCCTGCTCGACCTTGGCGCGGTCCAGCGAGGCCACCGGCACCACCTCCTCGGCCAGCACGGTGCAGCGCTCCGGCGTCACCTCGGCGAAGCCGCCGGTGACGAACAGGCGGCTGGAGACGGCGCTGCGCTGCTCATAGACGTCGATCACGCCCGGCTGGACGGTCGACAGCATCGACATGTGCCCCTTCAGCACGCCGAAATAGCCGTCGCCACCGGGGACGACCACCATCTCGACCTGCTGCGCCACGAGCAGCTTCTCGGGCGAGACCAGTTCGAAGGCGAATTTCTCGGCCATGGATGTCCCCGGCTGCGATGCTGCTGGCGTCAGGCGGCTTCGGCGAGCTTCTTCGCCTTGGCGATGGCCTGGTCGATGGTGCCGACCATGTAGAAGGCCGCCTCCGGCAGGTGGTCGTAGTCGCCGTTGACGATGCCCTTGAAGCCGCGGACCGTCTCCTCGACCGGAACCAGCTCGCCCGGCGTGCCGGTGAACACCTCGGCGACGTGGAAGGGCTGGCTGAAGAAGCGCTGGATCTTCCGGGCGCGGGCCACGGTCAGCTTCTGCTCCTCGGTCAGCTCGTCCATGCCCAGGATGGCGATGATGTCCTGCAGCGCCTTGTATTCCTGCAGCGTGCGCTGCACGGCGCGGGCCACCTCGTAATGCTCCTGGCCGACGACGCGCGGGTCGAGGATGCGCGAGGTCGAGTCGAGCGGGTCCACCGCCGGGTAGATGCCCAGCTCGGAGATCGCGCGGCTCAGCACCGTGGTCGCGTCGAGATGCGAGAACGAGGTCGCCGGCGCCGGGTCGGTCAGGTCGTCGGCGGGCACGTAGATGGCCTGCACCGAGGTGATCGAGCCCTTGTTGGTCGAGGTGATGCGCTCCTGCAGCGCGCCCATGTCGGTCGACAGGGTCGGCTGGTAGCCCACCGCCGACGGGATGCGGCCGAGCAGCGCCGACACCTCGGCGCCCGCCTGGGTAAAGCGGAAGATGTTGTCGACGAAGAACAGCACGTCCTGGCCTTCGACGTCGCGGAAGTACTCCGCCACGGTCAGGCCCGACAGGCCGACGCGGGCACGGGCGCCCGGCGGCTCGTTCATCTGGCCGTAGACCAGCGCCACCTTCGAGTCGCCCTCGAAGTTGATGACCTTGGAGTCGATCATCTCGTGATAGAGGTCGTTGCCCTCACGGGTCCGCTCGCCCACGCCGGCGAAGACCGACACGCCGCCATGCGCCTTGGCGATGTTGTTGATCAGCTCCTGGATGGTCACCGTCTTGCCGACGCCGGCGCCGCCGAACAGGCCGATCTTGCCGCCCTTGGCGTAGGGGCTGATCAGGTCGACAACCTTGATGCCGGTGACCAGCATCTCGGCCTCGGTCGCCTGGTCGACGAAGTCCGGCGCCTGGCGGTGGATCGGCGAATGCAGCTTGGCGTTGATCGGGCCGCGCTCGTCGATCGGCTCGCCGATCACGTTCATGATGCGGCCGAGCGTCTCCGGGCCGACCGGCACCTGGATGGCGTTGCCGCTGTCCTGGACCTTGTTGCCGCGGACCAGGCCGTCGGTCGAGTCCATGGCGATGCAGCGCACGGTGTTCTCGCCGAGATGCTGCGCCACTTCGAGCACCAGCTTGCGATCGCCGATCTCGGTGGTCAGGGCGTTCAGAATGGCGGGCAGCTCGCCATCGAACTGGACGTCCACCACGGCGCCCAGAACCTGGCTGATGCGGCCGATGACGTTGCTTGCGGTCTGGGTCTCGACCATGGTGCTCACGCTCCTCGAACTGTCTTCAAGCGATCGGTGGATCAGAAAGGGGCCTTAGACGGCTTCGGCGCCCGAGATGATCTCGATCAGCTCCTTGGTGATGTAGGCTTGGCGGGTCCGGTTGTAGACCAGCGTCAGCCGCTTGATCATGTCGCCCGCGTTGCGCGTCGCATTGTCCATCGCGGTCATGCGCGCGCCCTGCTCGGAGGCGGCGGATTCGAGCAGCGCCTTGTAGATCTGGATCGCCAGGTTGCGCGGCAGCAGCTCCGCCAGGATCTGCTCCTCGCTCGGCTCGAACTCGTAGACGATGTTCGAGGCCGTGTCCTCGGCCACCGCCGGGAGCGCCACGGGCACCAGCTGCTGCACCGTGATGATCTGGGCGATCGCCGATTTGAACTTGTTGTAGACGACCGAGCAGACGTCGAAGTCGCCCGCCTCGAACATCGCCAGGATCCGGGTCGCGATGCCGTCGGCATCGGCGAAGCCCAGCTTCGGCCGGCCGATGTCGATGACGCTCTCGACGATCAGGTTGGCATGGTCGCGGCGCAGGCTGTCGCGGCCCTTGCGGCCGACGGTGAACAGCTTCACCGTCTTGCCCTTGCCCTGCAGCTCACGGATCTGCTTGCGCGTCTCGCGCAGCACCGTGGCGTTGAACGCCCCGGCCAGGCCGCGGTCGGAGGTGATGACCAGCAGCAGATGCACGTCGCTCTTGCCGGTGCCGGAAATCAGCTTCGGGCCCTGGCCCGCCGTCTTGGCGACGGCGGCCAGGCCGGTCAGCATCCGCTCCATCCGGTCGGCATAGGGCCGCCCGGCCTCGGCCTGATCCTGGGCGCGGCGCAGCTTCGACGCCGCGACCATCTTCATGGCCGCGGTGATCTTCTGCGTCGACTTGACGCTGGCGATCCGGTTCTTGAGGTCCTTCAACGACGGCATGGTGCCCTGCCTTCAATCGGTGTGGTGGGCCGAAACGGTGGGTTGGCCCGCCGATCAGACGAAGGTCTTGGCGTAGTTCGTGATGAAGGCGGACAGCTTCTCCTCGTTCGCCGGCGAGATCTGCTTCTCGTCGCGGATGCCTTCGAGGATCGCCTTGCCGTCGTCGCGCAGCGCGTCGAGCAGGCCCTTCTCGAAATCCTGCACCCGGTTGGTCGGGACGGTGTCGAGATGGCCGCGGACGCCGGCGAAGATCGACGCCACCTGCTCCTCGATCGGCAGCGGGCTGAACTGCGGCTGCTTCAAGAGCTCGGTCAGGCGCGCGCCGCGGGCCAGCAGCTTCTGGGTCGAGGCGTCGAGGTCCGACGCGAACTGGGCGAAGGCCTCCATCTCGCGGTACTGCGCGAGCTCGAGCTTGATGCGGCCGGCGACCTGCTTCATCGCCTTGACCTGGGCGGCGGAGCCGACGCGGCTGACCGACAGGCCGACATTGATGGCCGGGCGGACGCCCTTATAGAACAGGCCGGTCTCGAGGAAGATCTGGCCGTCGGTGATCGAGATCACGTTGGTCGGGATGTAGGCCGAGACGTCGCCGGCCTGGGTCTCGATGATCGGCAGCGCGGTCAGCGAGCCGTTGCCGTGCTCGTCGTTCATCTTGGCCGCGCGCTCCAGCAGGCGGCTGTGCAGGTAGAACACGTCGCCCGGATAGGCCTCGCGGCCCGGCGGGCGGCGCAGCAGCAGCGACATCTGGCGGTAGGCCACGGCCTGCTTGGACAGATCGTCATAGATGATCAGCCCGTGCATGCCGTTGTCGCGGAAGAACTCGCCCATCGCGGCGCCGGTGTAGGGCGCCAGGAACTGCAGCGGCGCCGGCTCGGACGCGGTGGCGGCGACGACGATGGTGTATTCCAGCGCGCCGTATTCCTCGAGCGTCTTGACGATCTGGGCGACCGTCGAGCGCTTCTGGCCGATCGCGACGTAGATGCAGTAGAGCTTCTGGCTCTCGTCGCCGGACTTGTTGATCTCGCGCTGGTTCAGGATGGTGTCGATGGCGACGGCGGTCTTGCCGGTCTGGCGGTCGCCGATGATCAGCTCGCGCTGGCCGCGGCCGACGGGAGTCAGCGCGTCGATCGACTTCAGGCCGGTCTGCATCGGCTCATGCACCGACTTGCGCGGGATGATGCCCGGGGCCTTGACCTCGACGCGGCTCATCTTGGCGTCCGTGATCGGGCCCTTGCCGTCGATCGGGTTGCCCAGCGCGTCGACCACGCGGCCCAAGAGGCCGCGGCCGACCGGGACCTCGACGATGGCGCCGGTGCGCTTGACCGTATCGCCTTCCTTGATGTCGCGGTCCTCGCCGAAGATCACGATGCCGACATTGTCGGTCTCGAGGTTCAGCGCCATGCCCTTGATGCCGCCCGGGAACTCGACCATCTCGCCCGCCTGGACGTTGTCGAGCCCGTAGACGCGGGCGACGCCGTCACCGACCGACAGCACCTGGCCGACCTCGGCCACGTCGGCCTCGGTCCCGAAATTGGCGATCTGATCCTTGATGATCGCAGAGATTTCGGCGGCACGGATGTCCATCAGACGGTTCCCTTCATCGCGAGCTGCAGCTTGGCCAGTTTCGTGCGCAGGGAGCTGTCGACCATGCGCGAGCCGACTTTGACGATCATCCCGCCGAGCAGCGCGGGATCGATTTTGACATTGACCTGGACCTTGGCGCCCATGGCCTTTTTGAGCTGGTCGACCAGCGCCTCGGTCTGGCGGTCGGTCAGCGCCGCGGCGGCGGTGACGTCGGCCGTGACCTCGCCGCGGCGGCGGGCCAGCTCGGCCAGGAAGGCGTCGATCATGGCGTCGAGGGCGAACAGGCGGCGGTTGCGCGCCACCAGGCCGATGAAGCGGCGCACCAGGTCGGACACGCCCGCCCGCTCCAGCACCGCGGCCATCGCCTTGCCCTGCGCGTCGCGGGACAAGAGCGGGCTGCGGACCAGACGGCGCAGATCCTCGCTCTCGGCCAGGGCTGTCTTCAGGCCGCGCAGGTCGTCCGCGGTCTGGTCGAGCGCCTTGCCCTCGTCGGCGAGTGCGTAGAGCGCCGTCGCGTAGCTGGATGCGAGGCCGGAAATCCCTGAGCCTGTGGCTGCCACCGATCGTCCCTCGATCGTTGTTGTCGACCGTGGCAGGAGGCCACGACCACCGAAAGTTCGGGGGGCTCTATCGCACAACAGAGGGCTGTCCGAGGCCCACCCCTTACGCTCGGCGCGCCGTCATCTAACATAGCGGTAGGGGGTGCGCAACCGGCATGGAGGCGGGTTTTTCACGGCGGAGTGCCGGATGTAGACTGGCGCGAGCGATTCGCATCCTCCGGAGGCCGGAATGCCGCACGACCATTCTCCTGGGTCCGACTCCGGCGATGATCATGCGGCGCATGACCACGGGCCGGGCCATGCCCACCATCACGGCATGCCGGACGGGGCGGATGGCGAGCGGCGCCTGCTGATCGCGCTGGCCATCACCGCCGGCTTCATGCTGGTCGAGGCGGCGGGCGGCTGGATCGCCAATTCCCTGGCCCTCCTGGCCGATGCCGGCCACATGCTGACCGATGCGGCGGCGCTGGCCCTGGCCTGGCTGGCGGCACGGATGGCGCGGCGGCCGCGCGACGCCCGGCGCAGCTACGGCTACGGAAGGGTGCAGGTGCTGGCCGCCTTCGCCAACGGCATCGTGCTGCTGGCCGTGGTCGTCGCCATCGTGGTCGAGGCCGCCGGCCGGCTGGCCGCGCCGGCGCCGGTCGAGGGCGGGCTGATGATCGGCGTCGCCGCGGCCGGGCTGGTGGCCAACCTGGTCGCCTTCCGGGTGCTGCAGGGCGG
Source organism: Inquilinus sp. OTU3971 (assembly GCF_038440215.1). Classification (NCBI taxonomy): domain Bacteria; kingdom Pseudomonadati; phylum Pseudomonadota; class Alphaproteobacteria; order Rhodospirillales; family Rhodospirillaceae; genus Inquilinus; species Inquilinus sp. OTU3971. The sequence continues at coordinate 15,405 of NZ_JASATH010000176.1, forward strand.
CGACCGCGGCAATCTGAACCTGCGCGGCGCGGCGCTGCATGTGATGGGCGACCTGCTCGGCTCGGTCGGCGCGCTCGCCGCCGGCGCCGTGATCCTACTGACCGGCTGGACCCCGATCGACCCGATCCTGTCGGTGCTGGTGTCGCTGCTGGTGCTGCGCAGCGCCTGGGCGATCCTGCGCGAATCCGGCCATGTGCTGGTGGAGGGGTCGCCCGGCGGGATCGACGAGGCGGCGCTGAGCGCGGCGATCCTGGCCGAGGTGCATGAGGTGATCGACGTGCATCACGTCCATGCCTGGACCCTGACACCGGACCGGCCGCTGGTGACCCTGCACGCCCGGCTCCGCGAGGGCGCCGATTCCGATCAGGCGATCGGCGCGGTGACCCGCCTGCTGCGCGATCGCTTCGGCGTCGACCACGCCACGGTGCAGGCCGAATTCGAGATCTGCGCCGACCTGGCGCACACGCCGCGACACTAGGCGCCCGCACGTCGCGGCGACGCCGCGACACGAGGCGCAACGCGTCGTAACGCAAAAGCGCAAACGACAGTTCACCTTTTTGCTCGAAAGCGGTAATTATTCGACATACTACCGTGTATTTGATGTCGCCCATGGCCCGGCTGTCCCGGGCAGCGGGCCCGGAAAGGTGATGATGGGCCATAATGGAGCTTTAGCCCGCGACGCGGACCCGATGTCGATCTGCCGCAACGTGACGGTCGCGGGGCGGCGGACCAGCGTCCGCATGGAAGTGGTGTTCTGGGACGGGCTGATGGAGATCTGCGCGCGCGAGCAGATCGGTCTGAACGAGATCTGCACCCGCATCGACGCCGCCCGCAAGGGCAGCGGCCTGACCGGGGCGCTGCGGGTCTTCGTCCTGTGCTATTTCCGTGAGCTGACGCGCCGGCCGGCATCGGTGCAGCCGCCGGTCCACGCCTCGGTCCAGACCCCGCCAGCACTGCTGGTCGCGGCGCTGGAAGGCGTGATCGGGGCGCGGGCGTAGACCGCAGGCCGGGTCCGCCGCGGCGAACCCGGCATCGTCACCGAACCTCAGACGAGACCGTCCCAGTTCAGCCGTTCCACCGCGGCCACCGGCCGCAGCCGGTGCCGTTCGGCGGCGGCGGCCAGCTTGTGGGCGTCCGGCCGGCCGGACGCGCTGTCGCGCAGCTCGGCGCCGTGGATGCCGCCGATCACGAACAGCCCGTCGATCCCGGCCGCGGCCGCGCCGGCCATGTCGGTGTGGAAGCTGTCGCCGATCGCCAGCACCCGCGCCGGGTCGGGCCGGCCCAGCAGCTCGAAGCAGCGGCGATAGACCGGCGGGTGCGGCTTGCCGTGATAGAACACCTGGCCGCCCAGCGTCTCGTAGTGCTGCGCCAGGGCGCCGGCGCAGATCTGCATCCGGCCGCCGACGATGACGACGATGTCCGGGTTGGCGCAGATCATCGGCAGGCGGCGGGCCGCCGCGGCCTTCAGCAGCGGGGCATGGTCCTCGACCCGCTCCTCCGGGTCGTCGATGCCGGTGTTCAGCACGAAGTCGGCATCGGCCAGGTCGTCGACCCGGACGACGTCGTCGACGCCCTCATAGACATCGGCGTCGCGGTCGGGGCCGAGATGCAGGAAGCGCTCGCCCAGCGCCTGGTGGAAGTCGTCGTCGCGCTCCGCCAGCGCCAGATGCGCCGCCTCGCCCGAGGACAGGATGGCGTCCCAGCACTCCTCCGGCACGCCGATCTGGGCCAGGCGCTGCACCACGGACCCGACCCGGCGCGGCGCGTTCGACAGCAGGCAGACCTGCTTGCCGTCGCCGCGCAGCCGCTGTAGGCAGTCGATCACGCCGGGATAGGGCGTGACCCCGTCATGCACCACGCCCCACAGGTCGACGATGAAGGCGTCGTAGCGGTCGCGGATCGCGGCGACGCCGTCGAGGATCGGAATGTTCTCGGTCATCCGTGCTGGCCTGTTGGTCCCATTCCGGTCTTGTGCCATGGAGCGACGGGGGGGGGCCCC
>NZ_JASATH010000177.1:0-17390 GCF_038440215.1 Inquilinus sp. OTU3971
CCGGGGGGGGCCGCCGGCGCTTTCCGCCCCCGCATTGGGGGCGCGCCGCGAGGCGGCTTCGCCCGATGCCGGGAACTCGAGCCGTCCCTGGCGGCGCTGTATCACCTCTATGCCCTGCGCATCGCGGAGCATGAGCGCGACCCGCCGCCCGAGGGCTGGTCGGGGGAAACCATCGCCGCGGAGAAGTAGGCAGGGGTCACCGGCCGGTGCCATAACAGGCAAGGAGCCGCCGGCAACGGAGACCAAGATGGACCGACTCTACGACGACCCGGATCTGGCCAGCTTCTACGATGTCGAGAACGCCTGGTCCTCCGACCAGGATCTCTGCCGGTCGCTGGCGGAAGGCTGCGCCTCCGTGCTCGACCTCGGCTGCGGCACCGGCTGGCTGGCGGCGGCGCTGGCGGACGAGCGCACGGCGTTCGGCGTCGACCCGGCGGACGCCATGCTGGAGATCGCCCGCGCCCGCCCGGGCGGCGACCGGGTGACCTGGGTCCGGGGCGACGGCCGCAGCGTCCGGCTGGGCCGGCGCTTCGACCTGATCGTGCTGACCGGCCATGCCTTCCAGGTATTCCTGACGCCGGAGGACCAGCTGGCGGCGCTGCGCACCATCGCGGCGCATCTGGCGCCGGACGGAAGGTTCATCTTCGACAGCCGCAACCCGGCGCGGGAGGAATGGCGGGAGTGGACGCCGGCGGAGTCGGACCGGCGGATCGAGCATCCCCGCTTCGGCCCGGTCGACGCCTGGAACGATGTCGAGCACGACCCGGACACCGGCATCGTCACCTACGGCACTTTCTACCGGATCGTGGCCGACGGCCGGGTGCTGTCCTCGCGCTCCCGCATCGCCTTCCCGCCGCGCGGCCAGCTCGAACGGCTGATCGGCGAGGCCGGGCTGGCGGTCGATACCTGGCTGGGCGACTGGACCGGCGCGCCCTGGACGCCGTCCTCGCGCGACTTCATCCCACTGGGCCGCCTGGCCTGAGAGTGAGGTGAGACGCAGATCGTCTCTCGTCCTCTTTTTGTCATGCCCGGGTTTGACCCGGGCATCCAGGGAATGTCGAGGCCGCTCTGGGTGGCCCCTGGATTGCCGGGTCAAGCCCGGCAATGACAGTAAAGGGGAAGCCGCCCCCAACATCGGCCGCTTCGGACATGCGAAAAGCCGGCCTCCCTGACGGGGGCCGGCTCGCAGACCAGCATCGGCAGGCGCCCCGCAGGGCGCCGCGCGATCAGGACTTCTTCAGGCCGAACGCCTCGAAGCGCTTGTTGAACTTGGCGACCTGGCCGCCGCGGTCCACGAGCTTCTGCACACCGGTCCAGGCCGGGTGCGACTTCGGGTCGATGTCGAGACGGAGGGTGTCGCCCTCCTTGCCGTAGGTGCTGCGAGTCTTGAACTCGGTCCCGTCGGTCATCACGACGTTGATTTCATGGTACTGGGGATGGATATCGGTCTTCATGGCCGCCGGCTCCGCACAAACGAGGGGGCCGTATACGCGACCCGGCCGCGGATTGCAAGGTCGCGCATGGCTCAGGTCGACTCCTCCAGCACCGTGCCCAGCCTGGCCAGCAGCGCCTCGGCCTCGCCCGGGTCGTAAGGCTCGGCCGTGCCGGCGCCCCAGACCGGTCCCGGCCAGGCGGCGTCGCCCGGCTGCCGCGCCAGGACATGGACGTGGAGCTGCGGCACGACGTTGCCGAGCGCGCCGATGTTGATCTTCATCGCCGGGAACACCGCGGCCAGGGCGCAGGCGGCCAGCATGGTCTCCTGATGCAGCGCCGTCTGGTCCTCCGGGGCCAGGGCGTGCCACTCCACCGCCTTGGCCCGGCGCGGCACCAGCAGCAGCCAGGGGAAGCGGCGGTCGTTCATCAGCCGCACCTGCGACAGCGACCAGTCGCGCCACACCAGGGTCGAGGCCGCGATCCGCGGATCGAGGATAAAGCCCGCATCCTTCGCCGCGCTCATGACGGCAGCCCCGTGCGCCGGCGCAGTTCTGGGTCGCGGATGCTGAGCTCCTGCCCGACCAGATCCTGCGCCTCGGGCCCGCACAGCCAGGCGATGACCCGGGCCGGATGCTCCGGCGGGGCATGCGCCTCGCGCGGCATCCGGCTGACCGGGTTGATGCCGGAAGCACGGATCTCGCCCTGCATCCTGGTGTCGACCGTGCCGGGGCGGAAGCCGAAGGCGCGGATGCCCTGGCCGCCATATTCCAGATGCAGCGACCGGGTCAGCATCGCCAGCCCGGCCTTGCCGGCGCAGTACGCGCTCCAGCCCTCATAGGCGTTCTCGGCGGCGCCGGAGCTGACATTGACCACGGTGCCGCCGCCGGACGCGATCATGCCGGGCAGCACCGCGCGCAGCACGGCATAGGCGCCGAGCAGGTTGACCGTGACGTTGCGAGCCCAGTCGGCCGGGTCGCAGTCGAGCAGCCGGCCGATCGGACCGACCATGCCGGCGTTGTTGACCAGGATGGTCGGCGTGCCCAGCGCCTCGGTCGCCTGACGCAACAGGTCATCGGCCCAGGCGACGTCGCCGATGTCGCCGGCGATGGCGACGGCCCGGCCGCCGGCCTGGCGCAGCTCGCGGGCGAGGCCGTCGATGTCCTCGGCCGAACGGGCGGTCAGCGCCACAGCCGCGCCCCGGGCCGCCAGCGCCCGCGCCACCGCGGCGCCGATGCCGCGGCTGGCCCCGGTGACCAGGGCCACCTTTCCATCCAGGCGGGCGTCAGGTTCGGTCATGGTCATGCATCCCCTTCTTCGTCTCGCACAGTCTATCCCAGGTGCTCAGCCACGCCACGCCTGGCCCTCGCGCAGGCGGACGGCCAGCACCCGCCGCACCCGGTCCTCGACCGTGGTGTCGCCCTCGATGCGCAGCACCGGGCAGGGCAGCCGGGCCAGCCAGGCCTCGTGCGCCTGGCGGTTGCGGCTGACCTGGGTGCCGATGTCGTAGGCCTCGGCCCAGTCGAGAAAGGCCTGGTAGGCCACATGCATCGGCCCGCCCGGGGCCAGCGCCGCCGCGCCATAGCGCTCGACCTCGCGGGCCCGCAGCCGTTCGAGCCGCAGCGCCGGCGGGACGATCAGGAAGACGACCAGGTCGAATCGCGGGATCAGCGGGTCGCCCCAGCCGATCAGCGAGCCGGTCAGCAGCCAGCGGTCGGTCCGGCCGAACGCGTCCTCGAGCAGCGCCAGCCGGTCGGGGATCGGCCGCTTCTGGTGGAACGGCGGGTCGGTCGGCAGCCAGTAGACATCGTCGGTGTCCAGGTGCAGCGCGCCGGTCTCGGCCGCCAGCGCCCGGCCCAGCGTCGTGGTGCCGGAGCCGGATGCCCCGGTGATGTGGATGCGCCTGGGCCTCATGGTCATCCTGTAGCCGCGTCTGCGACTTGCACATAGCGCAGCGGCATGATGTTGTCGCCCCGCCATTCCCTGCGCCTCCCTGCCCCGGACCTGCGATGCTGGTGATCTTCGACTGCGACGGCGTGCTGATCGATTCGGAAGTGATCTTCTGCGCCATCGATTCCGAGGCGCTGGCCCGGCTGGGCCACGCCGTGGCGCCGAGCGAGATCGCCCGGCGCTTCTGCGGCACGCCGCACCATGTGGCGTGGAGCACGCTGGCGGCGGAGCTGGGCTTCACGGTCGAGGACAGCATCATCGAGGAGATCAAGGCCGAGAGCGCCCGGCGCTTCGTCACCGAGCTGCGCGCCATCGCCGGCGCCGCCGAGGCGATCGAGGCCGCCGCCGGCCTCGGCCACCCGCCCTGCGTCGCCTCCTCCACCGGCCTGCCCAATCTGCGCCGCAACCTGGAGACGGCCGAGCTGCTGCCGCTGGTCGACCCTTATGTGTTCTCGGCCAGCCAGGTGAAGCGCGGCAAGCCGGCGCCGGACGTCTTCCTCTACGCCGCCTCGCAGATGGGCGCCGATCCGGCGGACTGCCTTGTGATCGAGGATTCGATCCACGGCGTCACCGCCGCCCGCCGGGCCGGGATGAAGGTGGTCGGCTTCACCGGCGGCGGCCATGCCGACCCCGAGCTGGCGCAGCGGCTGAAGGCCGCCGGCGCCGGCCGCAGCTTCGCTACCATGGCGGAGGTCGCAGCCTGGCTGGCGGCGGGGACGCCGCCGCCACGCTACAACCTGGGCGACGTGCTCAGACCAGCGCCCGGAGCTGGCGCGCCAGGTCCGCGACGCCCGGCGCCGCGGCGGTGACCGGGCCGCTCTGCGCCCCGCTCGCGATGAAGTCGTCGGTGACGCCGCCGGCCTCGCGCACCAGCACCAGCCCGGCCATCACGTCCCAGGCATTGGTGTGGGCGGCGGCGTAGCCGTCGAAGCGGCCATCGGCGACATAGGCCAGCGACATGGCCGATGAGCCGAGCCGCCGGTACTCCGCACCATGGGTCAGGATGTGGCCGACCTGCTCGACATGCTCCGGCACCTTGCGGCCCGGCGAATAGCCGACGCCGATCACCGCCGTCTCCGGCCGTGCCGCGGCGTTGACCGCGATGGGCGTGCCGTTGCGGGTGGCGCCCTGCCCCGCCACGGCGCTGTACAGCTCGTCCCGCACCGGCTCGTAGATCACGCCGAGCGCCGGCTTGCCGTCGATGGTGGCGCCGATCGAGACGCACCAGACCGGCCGGTCGCGCAGGAAGTTCGCGGTGCCGTCGATCGGGTCCAGCCCCCAGACGACGCGGGCGCCCTGCCGGTCCAGCCCGAACTCCTCGCCCAGCACGGCGTGATCGGGGAAGATCTCGCGCAGCCGGCCCCGGATCAGGGTCTCGACCGCCTTGTCGACCGCGGTGACGAAATCCTGCGGGCCCTTGGCCTCGATCGCGAGGTCGCGGTGCTCGGCCAGATGGGCCAGGGCCAGCCGGCCGCCGGCCCGGGCCAGCGCCTCGGCCACGATCCGCATCAGGGCGAGGGTCTGCTGATCGCTCACCGGCAACTCCTGTTTCTTCGGAAGCGAGCGATCATCCGGGACCCGCCCCCTCCTCGACAACCGTGTAGTGGTGGACCCTGCTATCGAACCGGGTCAGCGCCGCGACGGCGGCCGGCTCGACCACCGCCTGCTCCGGATCGTCCCCGGCGAAGGCGCGGATCGCGTCCATCGACTCCCAGCGGGTCAGCACCATGAACTCGATCTCGCCGGGCCGATCCTGGCGCAGCAGCGAGGCACCGCGGAACCCGGCGATGCCGCGCAGCGCCGGCAGCACCGCGCCGCGGAAATGCTCGGGATAGGCCGATGGTTTGGACAGGGCGGCAGTGCCGCGCCAGACGCGGACGATCATCTTCGGCCTCCTTCAGGCATCCAGCTCGAACAGTTCCGGCCGGCGCTCGGCAATCGGCCCGAGCGACGACAGGATCTCGCGCAGATGGCGGCGCATCGCCGCCTCGGCCGCGTCGGGGTCGTGCGCCCGCAGCCCGGCCACGATCTCCTCATGCTGCGCGATCAGCATCTCCAGCGGCGAGACGTCGGGCAGGCTGAGATAGCGCACCCGGTCCATCTGCGCCTTCATGTTCTCGATCGTGCTCCAGGCCGGCAGGCAGTCGATCACCTCGATGATCAGGCGGTGGAAGCCCTCGTCCAGCGCCAGGAAGCCGGCATGGTCGTGGCGCCGGGCGGCGTCGTGCTGCGCCGCCAGGCTGCGGTCCAGCCGCTGCAGGCCCGCCGCGTCGATGCTCTCGGCGGCGAGGCGCACCACCGCCGCCTCCACCGCCTCGCGGATGAAGCGGCCCTGCTCGACCTGGCGGCGCGAGATCTTGCGCACCCGGGTGCCGCGCTGCGGCAGCACCTGCAGCAGCCCGGCTTCGACCAGCTTGATGAAAGCCTCGCGCACCGGCTGGCGCGACACGCCGAACATCTCCGACCCGTCCTTCTCGGACAGCGCGGTGCCGGGCGGCAGCAGGCCGGTGATGATCGCCTGGCGCAGCCCCTCATAGACCTGCCGGCCGATCGGCCCCTCACCGCCCAGGGGGATGCTCCCCGGCAATGTCCTGGGCTGGTCGGCCCTCCGTCGTCCGGCCATGTCTCCTCCCGTTCCGCCCCGTTGCGGCCCCCAGCATACAGGGGATCGCCCCGCCTGCTAGCGTAGGACCATCGGGGTTCGCCATACTTGTATGGTGATTAAAGATACGCTATAGGTCGTGTCGCTTCCCGCCGCGCAAAAGCGGCGACGGACAAGCCGCAGCCGGGAGAGAACGCGCCATGAAGATCGTCCGCGCCGATGTCATCGTCACCTGCCCCGGGCGCAACTTCGTCACGCTGAAGCTGGTCACCGACGAGGGGGTGCACGGCGTCGGCGACGCCACGCTGAACGGGCGCGAGCTGGCGGTGGCCAGCTATCTCCGCGACCATGTCTGCCCGCTGCTGGTCGGGCGCGACCCGCACCGCATCGAGGACATCTGGCAGTATCTGTACAAGGGCGCCTATTGGCGCCGCGGGCCGGTGACGATGAGCGCGATCGCCGCCGTCGACATGGCGCTGTGGGACATCAAGGCCAAGGTCGCCGGGCTGCCGCTGTACCAGCTGCTGGGCGGCGCATCGCGCGACGGCGTGATGGTCTACAGCCACGCCACCGGTCGCGACATCCCGGAGACGCTGGACCGCTACGCCGCCTATCAGGAGAAGGGCTATAAGGCGATCCGCGTGCAGTGCGGCGTGCCCGGCATGGCCTCGGTCTACGGCGTCAGCAAGGGCGGCGACGCCTATGAGCCGGCGACCAAGGGCTGGCCCGAGGAGCAGGGCTGGTCGACCGAGAAGTACCTGAACTACGTCCCTAAGCTGTTCGAGGCGGTGCGCGACAAATTCGGCTTCGACGGCCATCTGCTGCACGACGTGCACCACCGGCTGACGCCGATCGAGGCGGCGCGGCTGGGCAAGGCGGTCGAGCCCTACGCCCTGTTCTGGCTGGAGGACCCGGTCGCGGCCGAGAACCAGGAGGCCTACCGGCTGATCCGGCAGCACACCACCACCCCGATCGCGGTCGGCGAGGTGTTCAACAGCATCTGGGACTGCAAGCTGCTGATCGAGGAGCAGCTGATCGACTACATCCGGGCGACGCTGACCCATGCCGGCGGCATCACCCATCTGCGCCGGATCGCCGATTTCGCCGCCCTGCACCATGTCCGCACCGGCTGCCACGGCCCGTCCGACCTGTCGCCGGTGTGCATGGGCGCGGCCCTGCATTTCGACCTGTGGGTGCCGAATTTCGGCGTCCAGGAATATATGGGCTACCCCGAGCCGGCGCTGGAGGTGTTCCCGCATGCCTGGTCGTTCGAGGACGGGTACATGCATCCGGGCGAGGCGCCCGGCCACGGCGTCGACATCGACGAGAAGCTCGCCGCCCGCTTCCCCTACGACCCCGCCTACCTGCCGGTGGCGCGGCTCGAAGACGGCACGCTGACCAGCTGGTAGAACGCCCCTTCCGGCATCATCGCTTCAGGAGAATCCCCATGTTCGCCGCCGTGCTGCACCAAGCGAAGGATCTGCGGATCGAGGATCGCGAGCCGCCGAGTCTCGCCCCCGGCGAGGTCAAGGTGCGGTTCCGCGCCGGCGGCATCTGCGGCTCCGACCTGGCCTATTACTCCAAGGGCAAGACCGGCGATTTCCACCTGCGCGAGCCGCTGATCCTCGGCCATGAGATGGCCGGCGAGGTGGCGGAGGTGGCGCCCGACGTCGAGGGCCTGGCGGTCGGCCAGCCGGTCGCGGTCAATCCCAGCCGGGCCTGCGGCCGCTGCGAGTACTGCATGGCCGGGCTGGAGAACCAGTGCCTGAACATGCGGTTCCTGGGCAGCGCCTCGATCTTCCCGCACATGCAGGGCGCCTTCCGCGAGTACCTTGTCGTGCCGGCGCGGCAGTGTGTCCCAGTGCCCGAGCATGTCAGCTTCGCCGAGGCGTCGATGGCGGAGCCGCTGGCGGTGTCGCTGCACGCCGTCCGCCGCGCCGGGCCGCTACTGGGCGAGGAGGTGCTGATCGTCGGCTGCGGCCCGATCGGCGCGCTGGTGCTGCTGGTGGCGCGCCAGGCCGGCGCCCGCCGCATCACCGTGGTCGACCTGGCCGAGAAGGCGCGCGAGACGGCGCTGGGCCTGGGCGCCGACGAGGCCGTCGACGGCCGGGACGAGGACCGGATCGCGGCGTGGAGCCGGAACCGCGGCCGCTTCGGCGTGACGATCGAGGCCTCGGGCGCCCCGGCCGGGCTGGACACCGCCTTACGCGCCGCCCGCGCCCGCGGCCGGGTGGTCCAGCTCGGCAACATGCCGGCCGGCCAGTCGCCGGTCTCGGCCAATCTCGTCATGTCGAAGGAGCTGGAGTATCGCGGCTCGTTCCGTTTCGCCGAGGAATACGCGCTGGCGGTCGAGATGATCGCCGGCAAGCGGATCGACCTGAAGCCCTTGATGACCCACCGCTTCCCGATCCGAGAGGCGGACCAGGCCTTCCAGGTCGCCCTCGACCGCAACCAGTCCATGAAGGTCCACCTCTTGGATCTGTAGCGAGCAGGTTGGGTTCGCCGCCGGCGAACCCGACATCCCACGACTCTTGCGGCCTCCGATCTGTTGGGTTCGCTGTCGCGAACCCAACCTGCGAGGCCTCCGAACCGCCCCCCGCAAGCGGAAGGAAACCCATGTTCAGAAGCGTTCGCTGGCTGATCGTCGGCCTGCTGTTCATCGCCGGCATGATCAACTATCTCGACCGCTCGGCGCTGTCGATCGCGGCGCCGCTGATCCAGCAGGATCTCGGCCTGGACCACGCCCAGATGGGCGTGATCTTCAGCAGCTTCTTCGCCGGCTATGCCGTGTTCAACTTCATCGGCGGCTGGCTGTCGGATCGGATCGGGCCGAAGGCGGTGTTCACCGGCGCCATGGGGATGTGGTCGCTGTTCTGCGGCCTGACCGCGGCGGCCACCGGCTTCGTCTCGATGATCGTGTTGCGCGTGCTGTTCGGCGTCGGCGAAGGGCCGCTGAGCTCGACCATGAGCAAGACGGTCAGCAACTGGTTCCCGCGGCGCGAGGCGGCGACGGCGATCGGCATCGTCAATTCCGGCACGCCGCTGGGTGGCGCCGTGGCCGGGCCGATCGTCGGCTATCTGGCGCTGGCCTTCGGCTGGCGCCTGGCCTTCGTCATCATCATGCTGCTCGGCTTCCTGTGGCTGGTGTTCTGGCTGCGGATGTCGACCGACCGCCCGGCCCAGCATCCGCGCATCAGCGACGCCGAGCGCCGGCTGATCGAAGAGGGCCAGGCCCAGATCGATGCCGCGGCCCGGCTGCCGGCCCAGAGCCTGGGCTTCTATCTGCGCCAGCCGATCGTGCTGGCCACCGCCTTCGCCTTCTTCACCTACAACTACGTGCTGTTCTTCTTCCTGACCTGGTTCCCGAGCTACCTGACCGAGGTGCACAAGCTCAGCATCAAGGATATGAGCCTGGCCACGGTGATCCCGTGGGTGCTCGGCTTTCTCGGCCTGGCGCTGGGCGGCTTCGTCTCCGACCGCATCTTCCGGCTGACCGGCCGGGCGCTGCTGTCGCGCAAGCTGGTGCTGATCGGCGGGCTCGGCGTCGCCGCGGTGGGCGTCGCCCTGGCCGGCGACGTGGCCGATGTGACCAGCGCGGTGGCGCTGATGTCGGTCTCGATCTTCGGCCTGTACCTCACCGGCTCGATCTACTGGGCAGTGATCCAGGACGCGGTGCGCGGCGAGAATGTCGGCGGCGTCGGCGGCTTCATCCACTTCCTGGCCAATCTCGCCGGCATCATCGGGCCGGCGGTGACCGGCTTCATCATCCAGGCGACCGGCGGCGTCTACACCAGCGCCTTCGTGCTGGCCGGCGGCCTCGCCGTGCTCGGCGCCGTGGCCTCGCTGGTCTTCATCCGCGAGCCGCGCGGCCGGACCGGCGGGATCGCGGTGGAGGGGGCGGAGTAGCCGCCATCCTTCGACGGAGGCCGAAGCGTCTCCGGCCTCCGGACGGGATCGAACGGCTATGATGGCGGCCACTCCAGCCGAGGGGCCGATCATGCAGCCGCCGAGCGATCCCGTCGCCGCCGTCACCCATCCCGACCCGTACCCCTACTACACCACATCGCTGCAGCGGCCTTTCCATCGCGACGACGCGCTCGGCCTGTGGGTCGCTGCCGGCGCCGAGGCCGCCATGGCGGTGCTGGCCAGCCCGGCCTGCCGGGTCCGGCCGCCGGCCGAGCCGGTGCCGACGCCGCTGCTGGGCGGCGCCGTCGGCGACCTGTTCGGCCGGCTGGTACGGATGACCGACGGCGACTCCCAGGCCCGGGCCAAGCGGGCGGTCGTGGCCGCGCTGGACGTCCCGGCCGAGATCGTGGCGGCGGAGGCCCGGCGCCAGGCTGACGCCCTGACCACCGGTCGCATCGACCTCGACGATCTGCTGTTCGCCCTGCCGGTGCGTGTCGTCGGCGCCTTGCTGGGCTTCGACCGGCTGGCCGAGGTCGCGGACCGGATGCGCGAGGTGGTCGCCGCGATCGCCCCGGGCGCGACCGCTGATGCGATCCAGCGCGGGCATGAGGCGGCGGCCCGGATGGTCGCCCTGACCGAGGCCCTGATCGCATCCGGCAGGGACGGCCTTGCCCGGCGCCTGCGCGACGCGGCGGAGCAGGAGGGCGGCGTCGATCCTGCCGTGGTTACCGCCAACGCCGTCGGCTTCCTGTTCCAGGTGCATGACGCCGGCGCCGGACTACTCGGCAACGCCATCGCCACCCTCGGCGCCCGGCCGGAGCTGCGCCGCCAGGCGATGTCGGACCGTGCGCTGCTGCCGGGCCTGATCCAGGAGGTGCTGCGCTGCGATCCGCCAGCCCAGAACACTCGCCGCTTCGTCGCCGAGGACACAGTGATCGCCGGCCAGTCGCTGCGCGCGGGCGATGCGATCCTGGTCGTCATCGCCGCGGCCAACCGCGACCCGGCGCTGAACACCGATCCGAACCGCTTCGACCCCGCCCGGCCCGACCGGCGCCTGCTGACCTTCGGCCATGGCCGCCACGCCTGCCCGGGCGACGCCATCGCCGCCGCGATCGCCGTGGCCGGCCTCGACACCCTGCTCGACCGGTTCCCGGACTGGCCCGAGCGGCCGGCGGGCTACCGGCCGTCGCCGAACGTCCGGATTCCGCGGTTTTCATGATCCTGGCTGCGTGTTTCCCCTTCTGTTATTGCCGGGCTTGACCCGGCAATCCAGGGGCCACCCAGAGCGGCATCGGCATTTCCTGGATGCCCGGGTCAAGCCCGGGCATGACAGTTTTGGATTGTCTTCGCCTGAGCCTACCCGAACGCCTCGACCACCGCGTCGATGAAGCTGCGCAGCTTCGGGGTCGGACGGCGGTCGGGGGCGAACAGGATGTGCATCGGCCGCGACGGCGGGTCGTAGCCCGGCAGCACCCGCACCAGCCGGCCGGCGGCGATGTCGTCGCGCAGCAGCCCCTCCGGCTGCAGGATGATGCCCAGCCCCTCCAGCGCCGCGCTGCGCAGGGCCTGACCGCTGTTGACCGAGAAGCGGCCGCGGACATGGACCGAATGCAAGGTCCCGTCGGGGCCGGTGAACTGCAGCAGGTCGCGCGGCTCCCAATGGGCGAAGCCGAGGCATTCGTGGCTCGCCAGATCCTCCGGCCGCGCCGGCACGCCGCGCTCGGCGAGATACGCAGGCGCGGCGCAGGCGACCAGCCGATAGGGCCGCAGCCGGCGGGCGACCAGGCTGGAATCGGGCAGCGGTGCGATCCGGATCACGGCCTCGTACCCCTCCTCCACCAGGTCGACGATGCGGTCGCTCAGCATCACCTCGATGCTGACCTCCGGATGGGCGCGCAGGTAGCGCGCCACCATCGGCATCAGCTCATGCGCGCCGAAGGTGACCGGCGCGTTGACCCGCAGCCGGCCGCGCGGCACGGCGCGGAGATCGGCGGCCAGCGCCTCCGCCGCCTCGGCCTCGGCCAGCACGTTGCGGCAGCTGTCGTAGAAGGCGCGGCCGACCTCGGTGAGGCTCTGCCGCCGCGTGGTGCGGGCCAGCAGGCGGGCGCCCAGCCGGTCCTCCAGGAAGCGGATGTGCTTGCCCACCATCGGGGCGGACAGGCCGAGCACCTCCGCCGCGGCGGCGAAGGAGCCGGTTTCGACCGAGCGGACGAACACCGCCATGCTGGTGAGCCGATCCATGATTGGAAACCATTGGTTCCGACTGTCGCGATAGACCGGATATTTATAGCAGTTCAAGGAACAATCATATCGGTGGGCGTCCCATCCACAGGAGCCCGACATGGTCCGCATGGTCCGCATCGTCCGCATCCACGAACTCGGCGGCCCCGAGGTCCTTCGCATCGAGGAGGTCGATGTGCCGCCGCCCGGCCCAGGCGAGATCCGGTTGCGGGTCAAGGCGCTCGGCCTGAACCGTGCCGAATCGATGTTCCGCACCGGCTACTATCCGGAATCGCCAGACTTCCCGGCCCGGCTGGGCTACGAGGCCGCCGGGCTGGTCGAGGCGCTGGGCCCGGGCGTCACCGGCTTTGCCGTGGGCGACGCGGTCAGCATCGTGCCGCCGCTGTCGATCACCCGCTGGGGCACCTATGGCGAGGTCGCCAATGTCCCGGCCGAGGTGACGGTGAAGCATCCGGCCACCCTGTCCTGGACCGAGGCCGCCGCGGTCTGGATGCAGTACGTCACCGCCTATGGCGCGCTGGTCGAGGTCGCCGGGCTCGGAAAGGGCGATTCGGTGCTGATCACCGCCGCCTCCAGCAGCGTCGGCCTGGCCGCGATCCAGATCGCCAACCGGGTCGGCGCGACGTCGATCGCCGCCACCCGCACCGCCGCCAAGGCCGCGGCGCTGCGCGACGCCGGCGCCGCGCATGTGATCGTCACCGAGGAGGAGGATTTGGCCGCCCGAGCCAAGGCCATCACCGGCGGCGCCGGCGTCCGAGCGGTGTTCGACCCGGTCGCCGGCCCGGGCGTGAACGCGCTGGCCGAGGCGCTGGGCCAGGGCGGCATCCTGGTCGAGTACGGCGCGCTGAGCCCCGAGCCGACGCCGTTCCCGCTGTTTCCGACCCTGGTCAAGGGCCTGATCCTCAAGGGCTACCAGTACAAGGAGATCGTCCGCGATCCGGCGCGGCTGGACCGCGCCAAGCGCTTCATCGTCGAGGGGCTGGCCGACGGGTCGCTGAAACCGGTGATCGACCGGGTGTTCCCGCTGGACCGGATCGTCGAGGCGACCCGTTACCTCGAATCCAACCAGCAGATCGGCAAGATCGTGGTCACGATCTGAGCCATCGTCTGCAGATAACGAAGCCGCACCACGCCCCTGTGCTGTCATTGCCAGGCTTGACCCGGCAATCCAGAGAATCTCGGCATCTTCTGGATGCCCGGGTCAAGCCCGTGCATGACAGTTGGAGTATCGGACCGCTGGTTCGACCGGCAGCGTGATCGGCTCAATCACGATCCATTAACGCGCAAGGATCTACCGTCCCCGGGATATCGACCGAAACCTTCGATCAATTCGGGGATTGATCATGCGCACTATCGAACAGCCTCCGCCTGCCCGGATGACCGCCGAATGGGCCCGTCGCTATCTGCAGCGTCTGGAGCAGCCGCTCGATCCCTGGGAGACGGACTACTTCCGCAGCGGCTGCAACTTCCTGGCCCGTGATTCGGCCACCGGTGCGATCGCCTGCTGGAAGTCGATGAACCTGCCGATCGACCGGCGACGCGAGACCTATACCGGGCCGATGGGCACCACGCCCCTGACCCGGCAGGAGATGGACCGCCTGTACGGCCTGCTGGAGAAGCTGGCCGACGGCGAGGACGCCTCGCACCAGGTGGCGGCGCTGCGGCGCTTGCGCTGACGTCAGCCGATCCGGGGGGAGTGATCGCCGGGCGTGGAGCCTCTCCACGCCCGCGTTCATGTCCGCCCGGCGTTGCCCCGGCAGGCATTGTTTCCTCATACTTCCATCGCCGGCACGGTCCGGCGGGCTGCCGAATCCATCGGCGGCCACAGCGGGAGGAAAAGCCGAATGATCCGACGCAACGCAATCGGCCGGTCATGGCTGGCCGCCGCCGTGCTGCTGGCAGGCCTGGCAGGACCCGCCTCGGCGCAGGACAGCTGGATCGGCAGCTGGGGCGCCAGCCCGGCCTTCCCGGTCGGGCCGGAACTGAACAACGCCACCATCCGCCAGCTGGTGCGAATCAGCGCCGGCGGCAGCCAGGTCCGGGTGCGCTTCACCAACGAGACCGGCCCCCAGCCGGTGATGATCGGCGCCGCCACCATCGCCCGGCCCGGCAACGCCCCGGGATCGATCGACCCGGCCAGCAGCAAGCCCCTGACCTTCGGCGGCGCAACCTCGATCACCGTGCCGCCCGGCGCCCCCGCGATTTCCGACCCGATCGACCTCGCCGTCTCGCCGCTCGACAGCCTCTCGATCAGCCTGTTCGTGTCGCGCTGGACCGGACCGTCGGTCGTGCACCCCCTGGGCGTGCAGACCGCCTGGGTCTCGCTCGCCGGCGACAGCACCACGGCGGCCACCCTGCCCGAGGAGACCGAATCGACCATGCGCTTCCTGCTGTCGCGGGTCGAGGTGGCGGCGGCGGGCGGCACCGTCGTGACCCTCGGCGATTCGATCACCGACGGCTATGGCTCGGGCGTGGACGGCAACCGGCGCTGGCCGGACATCCTGGCCGAGCGGCTGGCGAAAGCCGGCGGCCCGGCGGTCGGCGTGGTCAATTCCGGCATCAGCGGCAACCGCATCCTGCACGACTTGCCGGAGCAGCTGTTCGGCCCCAGCGCCCTGTCGCGCTTCGATCGCGACGTGCTGTCGGTGCCCGGCGTGCGCTGGGTGGTGATCATGGAGGGCATCAACGACATCGGCCATTCCGGCTCGGCCGGGCTGACCGAGCAGGCGGTGTCGGCCGACGAGATCATCGGCGGGCTGCGCCAACTGGTGGCCCGCGCCCGTGGCGCCGGGCTGAAGGCCTATTGCGCCACGCTGACGCCCTATGAGGGCACGGTCTTCGCCAACTACTACAGCGCCGAGGGCGAGACCAAGCGCCAGGCGGTGAACCAGTGGATCCGCACCGGCCAGGGCTGCGACGCGGTGATCGATTTCGACGCCGTGGTGCGCGACCCGGCCCAGCCGTCGAAGCTGAAGGCGGAGTTCGACGAGGGCGACCACCTGCACCCGAACGCCGCGGGCTACGAGGCCATGGCGAATTCGGTGGATCTCGGGCTGTTCAAGTAGAGCGACGGCGGGTCCCCGGGGCAGGGTTCCTCTGCTATACCCTGCCCCATGTCGACCGACCGTCTTCCGACCGAGCTGTGGGTCCAGGCCCATCTGCGGCAGCTGGGGCACCAGGCCATCCCGGCCTATGTCGTCCGCAAGGGCGACCCGCGCGCCGGCCTGCTGATCCTGAAGCTCAACCTAGGGCTGCCGGGCTGCCGGGTGCTGAGCCAGTCGCGCGACCTGGACGGCGCCCTCGCCTGGCTACCCGCCAAGGGCGGCGAGCTGCTGCCGGAGGCCGATGCCGATGCCTATATTGCCCGCGCGGTCCAGCGCGATCCCGATCTCTGGGTGGTCGAGATCGAGGATCGCGAGGGCCGGCACCCCTTCGAGGGACGCGTTCTGATCTAGCCGGCGAGCCGACCTATTGCGCCGGAACCAGGCCCGGCTCCCCCGCGGCCGGCCGGCCGCCGGCGCCGGACAGCTTCTCCATCCGTTCCAGGACAGCGGACCGGTCCACCGACCGGCGCTCCGCATCAATGCGCGCGATCAGCAGCTCCGCCCGCTCGACGCTGCCGAGGATCGCGAGGATCGCGCCGCGCTCGGCCGGGGTGATGCCGGCGCCCTTCAGGGTGCGCAGGCGCAGCTCCTCCACCGGCGGGCTCTGGACATGGCCGGCCGGCAGCATGGGCTCGAGGGGACCGGTCGGCAGGATCGGACGCAGCGCCAAGTCGAGCTTGTCGAGCGCCGCGGTGACGATGGCCTGGGCCTCGGCCTCGAATTTCTGTCGCTTGGTCCGGCGGGCGACCTGGTGCAGCGCCTCGGCCAGGCTCGCAGTGAAGTCCGCCTCCTCGATCAGGCTCGCCACCAGATCGAGCTGGTCGTAGGACATGTCCGGCCGGAACAGCGACGCGGTGTAGGACCGGATGTCCCGGTTCAGGATGTCGACCGCGACGTAATGCTCGCCCGGATCCTCGGGCACGCCCTTCTTGCCGCGGGCGATGTCGAGGAAGACCGCGCCGGCCTGCAGGTCGCGCAGCGTCTCCTTCTGCACGGCCGGGACGGCGCGGATCAGGTCGCCCGCGATCGAGCGGTCGAGATATTTCGGGGTCGAGTAGTCCTCGATGGCCTCGGCCTCGCTGTGGCCGATCCGGGCCAGGAACCGCTCGAACACGCCGACGAAGGGAAACAGCAACAGGGTGTTGAAGATGTTGAAGCCGGTCGAATAAAGGCCGATCGCCACCGGCACCAGGGGATAGGTCTCCTTGCCGTCGACCATGACCGGCAAGCCGGGGTCGCCGCCGAACCAGCCCATCACATATTCCAGCAGCGGCATCGACAGGAAGAACAGCGGCAGCATCACCGCCACGCCGATGAAGTTGAAGGAGATGTGCGCGTAGGCGGCCCGCTTGGCGTTCTTCGACAGGTTGAGCGAGGCCATCCAGGAGGTGATCGTGGTGCCGAGATCGGCGCCGAGCGAGAACGCGACCGCGGTCTGCCAGTCGAGGATGCCCGAGGCCCCCAACCCCATGACGATGCCGATCGTCGCCGAGGAGGAATGGATCAGCGCCGTGATGGCAGCCGCGATCAGCACGCAGGCGATCAGGCCGCCGAAGCTGTCGGCCCGCAGGGTCGAGATCACCTCCATGATCTCGGGCATGTTGCGCAGCGGCTTGAGGCCGCCCGTCATCAGGTTCAGGCCGTAGAAGATCAGGGCGAAGCCCATGCAGGCGAGCGCGATGTTGCGGGTCTTCTCGCTCTTCCCGAACACGTAGAACAGGGCCGCGATGCCCGCGCCGAGCAGGCCGAGCGGGCCGAGCGGCAGCGCGATCAGGCCGTTGCCCAGGGTCGTGCCGATATTGGCGCCCATGATCACGCTGATCGCCGGCCGCAGCGCCACCACCCCGGCATTCACCAGGCCCACCACCATCACCGTCATCGCGGTGGAGGACTGCAGGAGACCGGTGATGACGGTTCCCGCCACGACGCCTTTGGACGGCGTACCGGCGAACTTCGCCAGCAGATCGCGCATGCGGTTCACCGCCAGCGCCTGGATCCCGTTCGACATGAATTCGAGGCCGAGCAGGAAGACGCCCAAGCCGCCGATGATCGGGACGATCATGTCCCGGAAATAATCCACCTGCACGATGTCCCCCTCAGGATATCGAAATCGGACGGGCCGCGCCTGTCGCCGGCGCTTCGCCCGTTTGCTAGTG
>NZ_JASATH010000178.1:0-17369 GCF_038440215.1 Inquilinus sp. OTU3971
CGATCAGCGCTCTCAACAACACCGGAAACCTGTCAACGATGTATCCGGTCTATAGTGTCAACGATCTCTCCGGTTGCACATCTGACGGCTTGGGGTGGGAGAGCGATCCCGAAACCCAAGCAATCCTGGTCCCCCCTCCCCTCGCGGGAGGGGGTCAGGGGGAGGGGGTTCTCGACGATCGAGCCGGCCTCACGCCGCCTTGCGCGCCGCGACGAAGACCGACTCGTCGGCGCCCAGCGGCACCGGCTCCGGCCGCTGGCAGACGCTCTCGATGGTCACGTGCCGGCCCTCGGTCGAGGACCGGCTGAACGCCTCCATCACCTCGAGCGCGTGCAGCGCCAGGTCGCCGGAGGCGCGGTGCGGCCGGCCCTCGCGGATCGCGACCGCCATGTCGAGCGCGCCGATGATGCGGTAGTCGGCCACCGACCGGCCGTCCTTCAGCGGCCGGTTCGGCACGCCGAAGGGATGCGCCGCGATGTCGACATCCTGCCAGTCGCCGCCCTGGGCGGTGACCTGCGGCGCGCCGCCGAAGAAGTTCGGGTCGGGCACCAGCAGCGAGCCCTCGGTGCCGTAGATCTCGAACGGGATGCGCTTGTTCTTCCACACGTCCCAGGAGGCGGTCAGCGAGATGTTGGCGCCGCTCTCGAACTCCAGCACGCCGTTGACCGTGGTCGGCACCTCGACCTGGATGATCTGGCCGTTGAGCGGCTCGCTGGTGACCTTGCGGGTCGGGTAGCCCTTGGTGGCGACCGCCGCCACCCGCTTCACCGGCCCGAGCAGGTTGATCAGCTGGGTGACGTAGTACGGCCCGATGTCGAGGATCGGCCCGCCGCCCGGCTTGAAGAAGAATTCCGGGTTCGGATGCCACATCTCCATGCCGCGCGAGATCACTGCCGCGGCGCCGCCGACCACCTGGCCGATGCGGCCCTCGTCGATCAGCCGGCGGCAGGCCTGGTGGGCGCCGCCGAGGAAGGTGTCGGGGGCGCAGCCGATGCGCAGGCCGGCCTTTGCCGCGGCCTCGGCCAGGGCGCGGGCATCGGTCAGCGTCGCCGCCAGCGGCTTCTCCAGATAGACATGCTTGCCGGCGGCGATGATCTGCAGCCCGACCGCGGCATGGGCCAGCGGCACGGTCAGGTTGATGACGATCTCGATCTCCGGATCGGCCAGCAGCTCGTCGACCGTGAGGGCGGTGACGCCGTATTGCTGGGCCTTGGCTTCGGCCGCCTCGCGCCGCAGGTCGGCGCAGGCCTTGACGCGCACCAGGCTGGAGCCGGCGGCGCCGCGGAAATAGGCGTCGCTGATGTTGCCGCAGCCGATGATGCCGAGGGTGACGGGGGTCATGGGTGGAATCTCCGGGGGTCGGTCAGGCCGGCAGGCCCTTGAGGAAGTCGAAGCTGGCCTTGGCGAAGGCGTCGGGGTGCTTGGGGTTGTCGTGCTCGACCACCATCCACTCGGCGCCCGCCGCCCGGCACTCGCGCCACAGCCGCGGCCAGTCCAGCGTGCCGGTGCCGACATCGGTCCAGCCGTCCTCGTCGGTCTTCTGGCCGGCCGGGGCGATGTCCTTGACATGGGCGGAAGCCACCCGCGCCTTCTCCTTCACCAGCCACTCGGACGGGTCGGCCCCGCCGCGCGCCAGCCAGGCGACGTCGACCTGCCAGGCCAGCGGATGGCCGTTGGCGCCGTCGAAGAAATGCGCCAGCGCCGGGCGGCCATCCTCCATCGCCTCCAGCTCCCAATGATGGTTGTGGTAGCCGAGCGTGATGCCCTTGTCGGCGAGCCTGGCGGCGAACTCGCCGAGCTCCTGCCCCGCCTTGCGCCAGTCGGCGCCGCTGCCCGTGCGCTCACCCTGGGGCAGGGCCGGCATGAACAGCTGGGTCAGGCCGACGGTCCTGGCGCCCTCGACCACCCAGTCCAGCCGCTCGCGCAGCGCCGGCAGGCCGATATGGCCGGAGGACGCGGTCAGGCCGCGGGCATCGAGCTTGCGGCGGGTGCCGGCGGCATCGTCGAAATGCGACTGGATCGTCTCGACATGGCGGTAGCCGGCGGCGGCCACGGCGTCGAGCTGCTTGTCGAGATCGCCGTAGTTGCGGAGGCTGTAGAGCTGGATGGAGATCACATCCGGAGTGGACATCGCTTCCTCGTGGTTTCCGGAGCCCGGCGTCAGAGCCGGCGCTCCGTCTGGGTGCTGAACAGGGAGGCCTTGGACAGGTCGAGCGTCAGCCGGGCGCCGCCCGACAGCGCCCGCGCCCGGTCCGGCGGCAGGCGGACGGAGACACGCTTGCCGGCCAGGTCGAACCAGGCCAGCGTATCGGCGCCCATCGGCTCGGTGAAGAGCAGCGGCGCCTCGACCGGGATGCCCGGCGCGCCGTCCTCGGCCAGGCCGATATCCTCCGGCCGGAAGCCGAGGACGATCTCGTCCCCCGCCGCCGGCTCGGACAGGAAGGGATAGGCCCCGAGCGGCAGGTCGTGGCCGTCGATCCGGGCGGCCATGCCGCCGGACGCCACCACGGTGCCGGGCAGGAAGTTCATCGCCGGCGAGCCGACGAAGCCGGCCACGAACAGGGTCGCCGGCTTCTCGTACAGGGTCTGCGGGTCGGCATACTGCTCGACCTGGCCGCCCTTCATCACCGCGATCCGGGTCGCCAGCGTCATCGCCTCGACCTGGTCGTGGGTGACGTAGACGATGGTGGTGCCGAGCTCCTGGTGCAGGCGCTTGATCTCGACCCGCATCTCGGTGCGCAGCTTGGCGTCGAGATTGGACAAGGGCTCGTCGAACAGGAACACCTGGGCGTCGCGCACCAGGGCCCGGCCGATCGCCACGCGCTGGCGTTGCCCGCCCGACAGCTGGCCGGGCTTGCGGTCCAGCAGCTCGCGGATCTGCAGCAGGTCGGCGGCCCAACCGACGCGCTTCTCCACCTCCTCCTTCGGCGTGCGGCTGACGCGCAGGCCGAAGGACAGGTTCTTGCGCACGGTCATGGTCGGGTACAGGGCGTAGGACTGGAACACCATGGCCAGGCCGCGGGCGCTCGGCTCGGCGTCGGTGACGTCGACGCCACCGATCACGATCTCGCCGGAATCGACGTCGTCGAGGCCGGCGATGGCGTTGAGCAGGGTGGATTTGCCGCAGCCGGAGGGGCCAAGCAGCACGGTGAAGGCGCCGGGATCGACGTCGATGTCGATCTCGCGCAGCACGTGCAGCGCGCCGTAGGACTTGTTCAGGCGGCGGATCGAGATGCCGGAGGACATGGGCTTACCCCTTCACGGCGCCCGAGGCGATGCCGCGGACGAAGTACCGGCCGGAGACGAAGTAGACGACCAGGGGCGGGATCGCAGCCAGCAGCGTCGCCGCCATGTCGACGTTGTATTCGACCTCTCCGGTCGTGGTGTTGACGATGTTGTTGAGCTGGACCGTCATCGGCAGGTTCTCGCGGCCGGCGAAGATCAGGCCGAGCAGGTAGTCGTTCCAGATGCCGGTGACCTGCAGGATCAGGGCCACCATGAGGATGTTCAGCGACATCGGCAGCATGATCTGCAGGAAGATGCGGAAGAAGCCGGCGCCGTCGACCCGCGCCGCCTTGACCAGCTCCTCCGGCAGGCCGGCGTAGAAGTTGCGGAAGATCAGGGTCAGCACCGGCAGGCCGAAGACGACGTGGATCAGCACGATCCCGGGCAAGGTGCCGTAGAGCGACAGCGTCGAGAACACCTTCACCAGGGGGTAGAGGATCACCTGGTAGGGGATGAAGGCGCCCAGCATCAGCAAGGTCAGGATCAGGTTGGCGCCGCGGAAGCGCCACTGCGCCAGGGCATAGCCGTTCAGCGCGCTGACCAGGATCGACAGGATCACGCTCGGCACCAGGATCTTGACCGAGTTCCAGAAGCCGACATGCAGCCCGTCGCAGAACAGGCCAGTGCAGGCCGAGAACCAGGCCTTGTCCCAGGCCTCCAGCGTCGGCGCCGCCGGCAGCGCGAAGAGCGAGCCCTGGCGGATCTCGTCCATTGGCTTCAGCGAGGTGTTGAAGGCGATCAGAAGCGGGATGGCGAAGAACAGCGCCGAGATGACGAGGAAGGCGTAGAGTCCGAGGCGCCCGGCGCTGCTATGCGAGGGGGCTCGGCGGCGGGCGGCGCGCGGGATGGCGCCGGCGACGGCGTCGGTCATCGGTTCCTCCGCCCGAGTTCGATGTAGAGATAGGGGGCGAGCGCCGCCAGCACCGCGGTCAGCATGATCACCGCGCCGGCCGAGGCGAGCCCGACATTGGCGCGCTCGAAGGTCAGGTCGACCACGAACTTGGCCGGCATGTCGGTGGCGTTACCGGGGCCGCCATTGGTCATGGCGACGACCAGGTCGTAGCTCTTCACCACCGCGATCGCGAGCAGGACGAAGCAGGTGACGATCAGGGGCCGCAGCATCGGCAGCACGATCGAGACATAGGTGCGCCAGCGGGGGATGCCTTCGACCCGCGCCGCCCGCCAGATCTCGTGGTCGACACCGCGCAGCCCGGCCAGCATGATCGCCATGATCAGGCCGGAGGAATGCCAGATCGCGGCGACGACCAGGGTGTAGATCGCCCGGTCGCGGTCGACGATCCAGTCGAAGGTGAAGCTCTCCCAGCCCAGGTCGCGGACGAAGTCCTGCAGCCCCATGGTCGGGTTGAGGAACCATCGCCAGGCCAGGCCGGTGACGATGAAGGACATCGACAGCGGGTACAGGAAGACGGTGCGGAACGCCCCTTCGAACCGGACCTTCTGGTCGATCAGCACGGCCAGCAGCGTGCCGAAGGCCAGCGCCCCGATGATGAACAGCCCGCCGAACACGAACATGTTGCTGAAGGCGGTGTGCCACCGCGCGGTCCCGAACAGGCGCACATACTGCCCGATCCCGGCGAAGCTGTAGTTCGGCACCAGCCCGGACTTGGTGAAGGAGATGTAGATCGTCCACAAGATCGCGCCGTAGAAACACACCGCCATGATCAGGACGGTGGGCGCGAGCACGGCCTTGGCCGCCGGGTAGCGGATGCGGAGCGCGGACATGGTCCCTCCCGGGTGGCTCCCGGCGGCAGGCCGCCGGGAGCGGTGGGGATCAGAGATCGGCGTTGGCGACGATGTCGGCGAACTGCTTGGCCGCGTCCGCCGCCGACATCTCCGGCGTGTTCCAGAACAGCGTGATCAGGTCGTTGATCTGGCCCTCGACGTCGTTGCTGAAGCCCAGCGCGGTGTTGGGGATCTGGTTGTTCACATCCGCCAGCACCTTCTGGCCCGCCTGGGCGCAGGGGTCGAGCGTGCCGACATCGGCGTCGAGCCGGGCCGGAAGCGCGCCCTTGAACTTGTTGAACTGAACCTGCAGCGCCGGGTCCATCATGATCTCGGCCAAGAGCTTCTGGGCCTTGGCTTTGGCCTCGTCGTTGGTCTTCGGGAAGACGAAGACGTCGACGGTCAGGATGTAGGCATCCTGCGTGCCGGGAGCCAGGACGCAGCCGAACTCCTTGCCCGGGGTCAGCCCGGCGGCGGCGAACTCGCCCTTGGCCCAGTCGCCCATGATCTGCATCGCCGCCTTGTTGGTGGCGACCAGCATGGTGGTGTCGTTCCACTTCCGGCCGTTGTGGCCCTCGTCGACATAGCCCTTGAGGCGGCGCAGCGTCTCGAACGCCTTCACCGTGCCGGGACCGCCCGCGAGCTCGGCGTCGTGGTCGACATAGATCTTGCGGTAGGCGTCCTTGCCGGCGGTGCCGGCCAGCACGGCGCCGAACAGCAGCCCTTCCTGCCACGGCTCGCCGCCGAGGCCGAAGGCGATGTAACCCTTGGCCTTGATCTTGTCGGCGACCGTGAAGAACTCGTCCCAGGTCTTCGGCGGCTCGACCCCGACCTCGGAGAAGATCTTGGTCGAGTACCACATCCAGTTGTTGCCGTGGATGTCAGTCGGCACCGCCACCATATGGCCGTCATAGGTGGCGTTCTTGACGATCAGCGGCGGCAGCACCTTCTCCCAGCCGCCCGCGGCGGCGAGGTCGTCGAGCTCGGTCAAGAGCCCCTCCTCCGCCAGCTTGCGCACGGCAACGCCGATGTTCCACTGCGCCGCCGAGGGCGGATCGCCGCCGGCGATCCGGTTCATGGCCGAGGCGCGCGCCGCGGTGCCGCCGACCACGGCGCTGTCGATCCAGGTGCCGCCGCGCTTCTTGAACTCCTCGGCGAACACGCTGATCGCCTTGGATTCGCTGCCGCTGGTCCACCAATGGACCACGTCGACAGTCTGCGCCACCGCCGTTCCTGCTGTCGCCGCCCCTATTGCACTGCAAAAAGCGGCAGACAGCAGCAGTCGTTGGGGAAAATTCATAAGTTTCCTCCCTCGAATTATTCGATTACCGGCCCATCGGACCCATCACCGCCCGCAGAACGGGCGGCGAACACTGGAACTGCAGCGCATTCCGTATTTTGACCGGATCGTACAATCGATTACATTGGGGCGTCAACCGTGGAATCGGGGATCGAATATTGCCTTCTTCCGGGAATGGGCCGAACCGCACCAGGATGGTCGACATCGCCCGGCTGGCCGGGGTTTCGGTGGCGACGGTCAGCCGGGCGCTGACCGGCTCGCCCCTGGTCACGGCCGAGACGCGCGAGCGGATCGAGGCGGCGGTGCGCCAGACCGGCTATGCCGTGAACCCGCTGGCGCGCGGCCTGCGCCGGCAGGAGGCGCGGCAGATCCTGGTGCTGGTGCCGGACATCGCCAACCCGTTCTTCTCCAAGGTGCTGCTGGGCATCGAGGAGGAGGCGGCGGCGCGCGGCTTCAGCATGCTGGTCGGCAACACCGCCAAGGACCCGACGCGCGAGGACCGGCATGCCGGCCAGATGCTGACCGGCGCGGTCGACGGGCTGATCCTGGTGAACGGCCGGCTGCCGCCCCGGCTGCAGCACGACCGCGACTTCGACGGCCGGATCGTGGCGGTGTCGGAGGCGATCCCCGGCGGAAGGGTGCCGGTGGTCGGCATCGACAACACGGCCGCGGCGGCCGCGGTGGTGGCCCATCTCGCCGGGCTGGGCCATCGCCGCATCGGCCACATCGCCGGGCCGGAGAGCAACATCCTGACGCAGCAGCGCCTGACCGGATACGGCGCCGGGCTGCGCGCGGCCGGCCTCGAGCCGGAGCCGCGGCTGGTCCGCCATGGCGACTTCACCATCCCGAGCGGCGAGTCGGCGATGGCGGCGCTGCTGGACCTCCCTGCCCCGCCGACAGCGGTGTTCTGCAGCAACGACGAGATGGCAATCGGCGCCATCCGGGCCTTGCGCATCACCGGGCGCGAGGCGCCGCGCGACGTGGCCGTCGCCGGGTTCGACGACATCCAGTTCGCCGGCACCTACGAGCCGCCCTTGACCACGATCCGCCAGCCGCGCCGCCGCATGGGGGTGGAGGCGATGGCCCTGCTGGGCCGCCGCATCGCCGGCGAGCCCGGCGCCGGCGGCGACGTCACCCTGCCCTTCGCGCTGGTGGAGCGCAGGAGCAGCATGGGGTGAGCGACTCACTCATCCCCCTTCCATATTGACGCCGCGGCCGTTCCCGGCTTTAGCTGTTGGAACGCAATAATGGGACATGCTTCGTTATTGCGGAATAACAGGAGGCAGGGATGGCCGATCTTCTGGTCAAGCTCTATGCGCTGGAGCCGCCGACGGACTCGCGCGCCGCGATGGCCGCGGCCGGCATCACCATCCGCCCCGCCATCGCGCCGGAGATGCGCGCGGTCGCCGGCTGGGTGGCGGAGCGCTTCGGCGACCGCTGGGCCAGCGAGGTCGAGGTCGCCTTCGCCCACCAGCCCGTCGGCTGCCTGGTCGCGGGCCAGGACGGCACCCTGCTGGGCTTCGCCTGCCACAACGCCACCGCCATCGGCTTCTTCGGCCCGACCGGCGTCGACCCCGGCCAGCGCGGCAAGGGGATCGGCGAGGCGCTGCTGCGCGAGACCATGGAGGCGATGCGCCACCTCGGCCACGCCTACGCCATCATCGGCGGCGCCGGCCCGGTCGCCTTCTACGAGAAAATCGTCGGGGCGATCGAGATTCCGGGTTCCACAAGTGGTCTATACCACGGCATGATACGGTCCAGGACGGAGTGATCCGGAGGGCGCGGCCCCGATCAGGCGGCCCGCCCATCGCAGACATTCGGGAGGTTCAGAGACGTGACCGCAGCCAATGCGTCCAGGGGCGGCCGACCGCTTGCGCTCGTCCTCGGCATCCAGCGGCCGACCCTGTCGGCGGACGAGCTGGCCTTCTTGCGCGAGGCCAACCCCTACGGCCTGTTCCTCGGCCGCCGCAACATGAAGGACCCGCAGCAGCTGCGCGCCCTGTGCACCGCCTTCCGCGAGGCGGTGGGCCGGCCGGACGCGCCGGTGCTGACCGACCAGGAGGGCGGCCGCGTCTCCCATCTCGATTCCGGCGCCTGGCCGCTGTTCCGCAGCTTCCGCAGCTTCGGCCGGCTGGCCGAGCGCGACCTGCCGGCGGCCAAAAGAGCCATCCGCCTGTCCTCCGTCGCCATGGGCCGGATGATGCGCGAGGTCGGGCTGAACAGCGCCTGCTCCCCCGTCCTCGACCTGCTCATGCCCGGTGCCGACGCGGTGATCGGCGAGCGCGCCTTCGGCGGCGACCCGGAGCTGGTGGCGGCGCTGGGCCGCGAGGTGGCGAACGGCTTCCTCGAGGTCGGGCTGATGCCGGTGATGAAGCATATCCCCGGCCACGGCCGCGCCACCGAGGACAGCCACAAGACCCGGCCGGTGGTGACCGCCGACGCCGCGACGCTGGACGCTACCGACTTCCTGCCCTTCGCCCGGCTGCGCGACACGCCCTGGGCGATGGTCAGCCACGTCATCTACAGCGCCTTCGACCCCGACCGCCCGGCCTCGGTCTCTCCGGTCATTGCTGAAGAGGTGATCCGCGGCCGCCTGGGCTTCGAGGGCGTGCTGATCTCCGACTGCGTGTTCATGAACTCGCTGCAGGGCGAGGTGCATGACCGCGTCGCCCAGGTGCTGGACGGCGGCTGCGACATCGCCCTGCACTGCCATGGCGAGTTGCCGGAGATGCAGCGCGCCGCCGCCCGGGCCCGGCCGCTGGACGACGCCACGGTCGCCCGGCTGGAGGCGGCGGAGCGGCGCCTAGGCACCGCCCCGGCCGACGTCACCGCGCTGCACGCCGAGGTCGAGGCCCTGCTGGCAGCGGCCTGATCCAACCCGGAACCGCCGGCCCGGAGCGACGGGCCGGCAGATCGACGATCAACGACAAAACAGACGCATGGAGGCCAATGTCATGAGACAGAAGAAGTCGATACTGCTGCTCGCGGCCGCGCTGCTGGCGGCGTCGAGCACCGCGGCCCTCGCCCAGTCCACCCTGTCGATGCTGATCGAGGAGGAGACGAACTGGGTCCGCAACTTCAACCCGTTCAATCGCACCTCGTACCGCCAGAGCACGATGGATTTCATCTACGAGCCGCTGGTCGTGTACAGCAAGTTGCAGAACAACAAGCCCAATTACCGCCTGGCCACGGCGATGAGCCTGGCGGACGACCTGAAAGCGGTCACCTTCGACCTGCGCGAGAATGTGCAGTGGTCGGACGGCAAGCCCTTCACCGCCGATGACGTGGTGTTCAGCTTCGAGCTGACGAAGAAGTTCCCGGCGCTGGACTTCAACAGCATCTGGCAGGTGATCGACGGCGTCGAGAAGCTGAGCCCGACCAAGGTGAAGTTCACCTTCAAGGAGCCGACCGCGCTGGGGCCGGAGAAGATCGTCGAGATGCCGATCATCGCCCAGCACGCCTGGAAGGACGTGGCCGACCCGGTCACCTATCTCAATGAGAACCCCGTCGGCACCGGGCCGATGACCGAGATCGCCCGCTTCACCCCGCAGGTCTACGAGCAGTGCCGCAACCCGCATTACTGGGACGCGGCGTCGCTGAAGGTGGACTGCCTGCGCTTCCCGCAGATCGCCACCAACGACCAGGCCCTGGCCGCGGCCACGGCCGGCGAGCTGGACTGGTTTGCCTCCTTCCTGCCGGACATCGACAAGACCTATGTCGCCGCCGATAAGGACCATCACGGCTACTGGTTCCCGCCGGGCAGCCTGGTCGCGGTGATCATGAACCTGGAAAGCGCGGATCCGGCTCACCGCAAGGCGTTCGACAGCGTCGAGTTCCGCCGCGCCGTCAGCATGGCGATGGACCGCGACGCCATGGTCAACGTCGCCGGCTACGGCTATCCGACGCTGAACGACGACCCCGGCACCTTCGGCAAGCGGTTTGAGAGCTGGGCTGACCCGCAGGTTCGGGAGAAATTCGGCCAGTACACCAAGTACGACCTGGAGGCGGCCAAGGCGCTGCTGGATCAGGCCGGCTTCAAGGACAAGGACGGCGACGGCTTCCGCGACACGCCGGACGGCGAGAAGCTGTCCTTCGACCTGATCGTGCCGAATGGCTGGACCGACTGGATCAGCACCTCGCAGATCGCGATCGAGGGCCTCAACCAGATCGGCATCGACGTCAAGCTGGCGACGCCGGACGGCGCGGCCTGGCGCCAGAGCCTGCTGGACGGCAAGTTCGACATGGCGCTGAACTCCTGGTACGTCGGCGCCACGCCCTACTACCAGATGGACGACGCCTTCCACTCGCGCAACAAGGGCAAGACCCGGTTCTCGGCGCAGCGCTTCTTCGACCCGAAGATGGACCAGCTGCTGGACGCCTACACCCAGACCGTCGACGACGCCAAGCGCAAGGAGCTGCTGGACCAGGCGCAGCAGCTGCTGGCGGAGAAGATGCCGGTGGTCGTGATCTATAACAACCCGATCTGGTACGAGTACAACTCGAAGCGGTTCACCGGCTGGGCCACCACCGACAACCAGTTCGTCAGCCCGCAGAACTACGACCCCAACCACGAGCGGCTGCTGCACCTGCTGGCGCTGAAGCCGGTACAGTAAACGGAGCATCCTTTCCTGCCACGGCCTATCCCCCTCACCCTCCCGCCGCCTTCGGCGTCGGGCCCCTCCCTCTCCCCAAGGAGAGGGAAAGGGGAAGCAGCACTTTCACCTCTCCTTGGGGAGAGGTCGAAATCGCGACAGCGATTTCGGGTGAGGGGGTGGCTCCGACCCATCCGTCAAGCCGGGGCATAGTATGGCCTTCGTCGCCCGACGACTGTTCTTCTACCTGGTCGCCTTCCTGGTGGCCGCGAGCATCAACTTCCTGATCCCGCGGCTGATGCCGGGCGACCCGATCGACATCATGTTCTCGCAATCCGGCACCCGCCTGTCGGTCGAGAACCTGGCGGCGCTGAAGCAGACCTTCGGCTTCGTCGACGGGCCGCTGTGGCAGCAGTACCTGACCTATCTCGGCAGCGTCTTCACCGGCGACCTCGGCGTCTCCGTGAAGTACTTCCCGACCCCGGTCTCCGACGTGCTGGGCCGCGCCCTGACCTGGACCCTGGTGCTGATGGGCGGGGCGACGCTCTTGAGCTTCGCGCTCGGCACGCTGCTCGGCATCATTGCCGCCTGGCGCCGCGGCAGCCGCTTCGACGTCACGGTGTCGACCACCGCCATCATCTCCACCGCGACCCCGGCGGTGGTGGTGGCGCTGTTCGGGCTGTTCGTCTTCGGCTTCACGCTGCAGTGGTTCCCGACCGGCTACGCCGCCGACACCTCGATCGACCCCGCCTTCTCCGCCCAGTACATCCTCAGCGTGCTGTACCACGCGGCCTTGCCGGTGATGACTTTGTCGGTGGTGCTGACCGGGGACTTCCTGGTCACCATGCGCAACAACATGATCAACCTGCTGGGCGAGGACTACATCACCATGGGCCGGGCCAAGGGCCTGGCCGACCGGCGAGTGATGCTGATGTACGGCGCCCGCAACGCCCTCCTGCCCGGCGTCACCAACTTGGCCATCGCCATCGGCAAGATCCTGGGCGGGTCGCTGGTGACCGAGGTGGTGTTCAACTATCCCGGCCTGGGCAACACCCTCTACAAGGCGATCCTCGGGCGCGACTATCCGGTGATCCAGGGGCAGCTCCTGATCATGACCCTGGCGATGCTGACCGCGAACTTCCTGGCCGATATCGCCTATGCCCGGCTCGACCCCCGGCTGCGCAGGAGCTGAACCATGCGGATGATCCTGGCTGCCCTGTCCAACCGCAAGGCCGCGATCGGCCTGTTCATTGTCGTCGCCCTTGTGGTGATGGCGCTGATCGCGCCGCTCCTGACCGACTACAACCCGGCGCGCCGGGTCGGCCGGCCGCATGAGCCGCCCTCGGCCACCCATGTGCTCGGCACCACCCGCAACGGCTACGACGTCTTCTCCCAGCTCGTCTACGGCGCCCGCACCTCGCTGGCCGTCGGCTTCGGCGCCGGGCTCCTGATCACCGTGATCGGCACCGCGGTCGGCATCGCCGCCGGCTATCTCGGCGGCAAGGTCGACGAGGCGTTGAACTTCGCCACCAATGTCGTGCTGGTGATCCCTAACCTGCCCCTGCTGCTGGTGCTGGCCGCCTTCATCGGCCAGGCCAGCCCGCTGGTGATCACGATCATCATCGGCGCCACATCCTGGGCCTGGGGCGCGCGGGTGACCCGGGCCCAGACCTTCGCGCTCAGGGAGAAGGAGTTCGTGCGCTCGGCCGAGATGATCGGCGAGCCGCGCTGGCGCATCATGCTGTTCGAGCTGCTGCCGAACCTGGTGTCGATCGTCGGCATCAACTTCATCGGCAGCGTGATCTATTCCGTGATCACGGAGGCGACGCTGGAGTTCCTCGGCCTGGGCGACCCGCAGACCATCTCCTGGGGCATCATGCTGTTCAACGCCCAGAACGCCTCGGCCATGGCGGTCGGGGCGTGGTGGGAGCTGTTGTCCCCCTGCGCCGTGCTGGCCCTGCTGGGCGCCGGGCTGTCGCTGATGAACTTCGCCATCGACGAGGTCGCCAACCCGCAGCTGCGCATCGGCCGGTCGATGGCGCGCTGGAAGCGGCTGGCCCGGCTGCGGGAGGCGCGGCCATGAGCCCGGACATGAGCGCCGCGCCGGAGCCGCTGCTGTCGGTGCAGGGCCTGACCATCGACTATGTCGGCGACCGCGGCGACTTCCGGGCCGTGGACGGCGTCAGCTTCGACATCGGCCGCGGCGAGGTGTTCGGCCTGGCCGGCGAATCCGGCTGCGGCAAGAGCACCATTGCCTTCGCCATCACCCGGCTGCACAAGCCGCCGGCGCTGATCAGCGGCGGCGAGATCCGCTTCGACGGCCAGGACGTGCTGCGCCTGGACGGCGAGGCGCTGCGCCGCTTCCGCTGGCGCGAGGTCGCGATGGTGTTCCAGAGCGCGATGAACGCCCTGAACCCGGTGCTGACGGTCGAAGCCCAGTTCCGCGACGTGCTGGCCACCCACACCGGCTGCAGCCGGGCCGAGGCACATGATCGCGCAGTCGAGCTGATGCGCATGGTCGACATCGACCCGGCGCGGCTGCGCGACTATCCGCACCAGTTCTCCGGCGGCATGCGCCAGCGCATCGTCATCGCCATCTGCCTGGCCCTGAACCCGAAGCTGATCGTGATGGACGAGCCGACCACGGCGCTGGACGTCGTGGTCCAGCGCGAGATCCTGCAGCAGATCGACGGGCTGCGGCGGAAGCTCGGCTTCTCGATCCTGTTCATCACCCACGACCTCAGCCTGATGGTGCAGTTCTGCGACCGCATCGGCGTGATGCTGAAGGGCAGGCTGGTCGAGGTCGGGGCGGCGCAGCAGATCTTCCGCGCCCCGGCCCATGAGTATACGCGCAAGCTCTGGGCCTCCTTCCCCTCGGTGCACGGGGCCCGGCGCACGGCGTTGCAGGATGCCGCGGAGGCCACGCCATGACCCCTCTCCTCGCCCTCGAGCGCGTCGGCAAGCGCTTCGGCCCGCTGCAGGCGCTGGACGACGTCTCGATCGACCTCCATGCCGGAAGGGCCCTGGCGCTGGTCGGCGAATCCGGCAGCGGCAAGACCACCTGCGCCCGCATCCTGATGCTGCAGCACCAGCCCAGCTCCGGCCGGGTGCTGTTCCGTGGCCGCGACGTCGCCGCGCTGCACGGCACGGCCGAGCTGCTGGCCTATCGCCGCGCCGTGCAGATGGTGTTCCAGGACCCCTTCGGGTCGCTGAATCCGGTGCACACCATCTTCCATCACATCGCCCGTCCCCTCGCCCTCCACGCCGGCATGGCCGACGGCAAAGCCCTGCGCAGCCGGGTGATGGAGCTGCTGGCGGCGGTGGAGCTGGAGCCGGACTCGACCGCGCCGAAATACCCGCACCAGCTGTCCGGCGGGCAGCGCCAGCGGGTCAACATCGCCCGCACCCTGGCCGTCGGCGCCGAGGTGGTGCTGGCGGACGAGCCGACCTCGATGCTCGACGTCTCGATCCGGCTCGGCGTGCTCAACCTGCTGGAGCGGATGAAGCGCGAGCGCGGCATGGCCTTCCTCTACATCACCCACGACATCGCCACGGCACGCTATGTCGCCGAGGAGATCGCGGTGATGTATGCCGGCCGGATCGTCGAATGGGGCGACACCGGCGCCGTGATCGACTCGCCGCAGCACCCCTACACCCAGCTGCTGCTCTCCGCCGTGCCGGACCCGGAGCGGCCGTTCCAGGGCGAGGCGTCGCAGCTGCAGTCCGACCTCGTCGCCCAGGCCCGCGACGCCGCCCGCATGACTGGCGGCGTGCGCCAGATCGCCGGCAACCACTTCGTCCGCGCCGCCTGACCGGCGGCTGGACGAGCCTTCCTTGACACCCCGCCGTTTCGGGCTTGCCGTCGCCGACCGACTTCGCTTACCGTGATTGAGAAAACGGTTTCTCACCAGAAAGACCAACGTCACGAGAGTGGTGAGAGAAAGCACTTTCTCAGCGAGGCGCGACCGAGCTCGGCATGGACCAGAGGTCACCACGATCCGCTCCGAACGGGCCCGGCCGGCCGGTGACGCTGCGCGACGTGGCGCGGGCCGCCGGGGTCAGCGTCGCCACCGCGTCGAAGGCGCTGAACGGCCAGGGCCGGATGGCGGAGGAGACGCGCGAGCGGATCCGGCAGACGGCGAAGGCGCTGGGCTTCCGCCCGAACGGTCTGGCGCAGAGCCTGTCGCGGCAGCGCAGCTTCACCGTCGGCCTGCTGACCAACGACACCTATGGCCGCTTCACCCTGCCGGTGATGGCCGGCATCGCCGATGCGCTGGTCGACAACGGCGTCTCGGTCTTCCTGTGCAACATCGAGGACGATCCGCGGCTGGCCCAGACCCATGTCGACGCCATGCTGGAGAAGCGGGTCGACGGCATCATCGCCTCCGGCAAGCGGATCGACCGCCATCTGCCGGTCGACCTGTCGAACCTCGGCATCCCGGTGATCTATGCCTTCACCGAGCCCGATCCGGACTCGATCGGCTTCGTCTCCGACGACGAGGCCGGGGCCCGGCTGGCGGTCGAGCACCTCACCCGGCTGGGCCGGCGGCGCATCGCCCATGTCACCGGCCCGTCCAGCTTCCGCGTCGTCCATCAGCGCGCCAAGGCCTATCGCGACGTGCTGCGCGAGGCCGGGCTGGAGGAGCCCGAGCAGGGCGTCCTGACCGGCCATTGGACCGAGGCCTGGGGGCACGAGGCCGCCGGCTATCTGTTCGACGGCATCGGCCGCCCGCCCGACGCGGTGTTCTGCGGCAACGACCAGATCGCCCGCGGCGTCGTCGACGCGCTGCGCGAGCGCGGCCGGCGGGTGCCGGACGACGTCGCCGTGATCGGCTTCGACAACTGGGAGATCGTCGCCGCGGCGACGCGCCCGCCGCTGACCACGGTCGACATGAACCTGAAGGATCTGGGCCGCGAGGCGGGGCTGACCCTGCTGAAGCTGGTCGACCGCGAGCCGATCGAACCGGGCGTCCGCAAGCTGCCCTGCCGCCTGGTGGTGCGGGACTCCTGCGGCACCCCGCCGGGAGGCTGAGGGGACCGAAGAGCAACAAGGCCGCCCCGAAGGACGGCCGGAACCGAGGGAGGACACGAGATGAAGCGTCTGATGCAGCGCCTGGCCGGGGGCATCGCCCTGCTGGCCCTCACCGTCTCCGCCGCTTCGGCCGAGACCTTCACCCTATGGGTGCGGTCCGACGGGTCGAACTTCATGCCCCGCATCGTCGAGGCGTTCAACAAGAGTCACGAGGACAAGGCCGAGCTGCAGATCGTGCCGGTGGCCGAGCTGGTGCAGAAATACGCCACCGCCGCGGCCGGCGGCGCGGCGCCCGACGCGCTGTCGCTGGACCTGATCTACACCCCGTCCTTCGCCGCGGCCGGGCAGCTCGAGGACATCACCGACTGGGCGAAGTCCCTGCCCTATTTCGACAGGCTGTCGCCGGCGCATGTGAAGACCGGCACCTACAAGGAC
The DNA here is from genome assembly GCF_038440215.1 of Inquilinus sp. OTU3971. Classification (NCBI taxonomy): domain Bacteria; kingdom Pseudomonadati; phylum Pseudomonadota; class Alphaproteobacteria; order Rhodospirillales; family Rhodospirillaceae; genus Inquilinus; species Inquilinus sp. OTU3971. The sequence continues at coordinate 16,388 of NZ_JASATH010000178.1, forward strand.
CGGATCTACGGCCTGCCCTATTCCGCCGACAGCTCGGTCCTGATCTGGAACAAGAAGCTGTTCCGCCAGGCGGGCCTGGATTCCGACAAAGGCCCGACGACCTGGGCCGAGATCGAGGCGGCGGCGGAGAAGGTCGCGGCGCTGGGCGGCGACATCAAGGGCTTCTACTTCTCCGGCGCCTGCGGCGGCTGCAACATCTTCACCTTCACACCGCTGATCTGGGCCAGCGGCGGCGACATCCTGACCGAGGACGGCAGCAAGGCGACGCTGGACACGCCGCAGATGCGCGACGCCATAGCCTTCTATCGCAGCATGGTCGGCAAGGGGCTGGTGCCGGAGGGGGCGCGGACCGACACCGGCTCGAACTTCTTCGCCGCCTTCGCCCGCGGCAATATCGGCCTGGCCCCGTCCGGCGCCTTCGCCATCGGCGCGCTGAACACGCAGTACCCGGATATCGACTACGGCGTGACCTTCCTGCCGGGGAAGACCGGCGGCTGGTCGTCCTTCGCCGGCGGCGACAATTTCGTGGTCACCAAGGGCACCACCAAGCTGAAGGCGATCAAGGCCTTCCTCGACTTCTCCTATTCGCTGGAGGGACAGACGCTCTTGGCCCGCTACGGCAGCCTGCCGGTGCGCGGCGACATCTCCGGCGAGGCGCTGAAGGACCTCGACCCCCGCTACAAGATCGCCGCCGAGGCGATGGAGAAGGGCCGGACGCCCTATTCCGCGGTCTTCAACGACATCATCAACAGCATGAACAGCCCCTGGGTGCAGATGGTGAACGAGGTGTTCTTCGGCGACGACGTCGACGGCTCCCTCGCCACCGCCCAGGAGACGATGCAGGGCATCATCGACAGCGCCCCGGGGAATTGAGGCTGTGGCCTGGGAGACCAGACTACATGAGTCCCCCCTCCCCGGGGGGGGGGGGGGGGGGGGGGGGGGGGGGGGGGGGGGGGGGGGGGGGGGGGGGGGGGGGGGGGGG